>DATEDP010000159.1 GCA_035281585.1 bacterium | reverse complement strand
ATGGCCAATCCCGACCTGCAAACCCAACTGGCTCTCGAGCGAACCTATCTGGCTCATGAACGGACCTTGATGGCTTGGGTCCGAACCGGCTTGGCTTTGTCGAGCTTCGGCTTCACCATCTATAAGTTCTTTCAGTTCCTTCGGCTGAGCCCGGCCGGCGAAGGGCACCGAACCCATACCTGGGAGTTTGCCTTGGCGATGATCGGGCTGGGTTTGGTTGCGACGGTTTTCGGCTTGGTTGACTATCGCCGCGGCTTGATTCAATTGCGGCGGGAAAAGGCCCAGTTCTCCGGAGCCCTCACGGTTGTCTTTGCGATGCTGGTGCTGGGCTTGGGGTTGCTGTTCCTGGTGGCCGTCGCCATGAGGCAATGACGATGAAATACCTGCTTCGACTCTTCAAGACGACTTTCATCGGCGGCTTTCTTTTCCTGCTGCCGCTGGTCCTGAGCGTTCTCCTGCTCCGTGAGGTCGTCCAATGGCTGGGCAAGATCTTGGAGCCGACCGTCCGCTTCCTGGCGCTCCACAGCGTCCTGGGCGTTCATGCCCAGTATATTTTGGCCGCGCTCTTGCTGTTTTTGTTCTGTTTCCTCGCCGGCTTGCTGGCCCGAACCGGAGCCGGGAGCTTGGTACGCGGAGGGCTCGAAAATCTGATCTTGCGGAAGATGCCCGGCTACTCTTTGCTAAAAGGCCTGTCCGGCGCCGAAAGCGGCCGGGCCAAAGATGATTTCGAGGCGGCCTTGGTTCGAATCGCCCCTGGAAAATTTCAAATGACTTTCATTGTCGAGCGCCACGCCGACGGCTGGCTGACGATTTTCATTCCTAGCGCCCCCAACCCCACCTCCGGCACCGTGCAGATGGTGGCGCCGGAGCATGTCGTCAAATTGGCGATCCCGGCCAAGCAATTGGCCATGTGCCTGATGAAAATCGGCGACGGCTTCGAGGGCCTGGCTGGGACGGAGGCCAAGCGCGGCGATTGAAGCCTATTTCGAATAGCCAGGGCTTTTGCCCCGCTCCTTGATTTTTAAGTTGCGGTCCTCCTCGCCAACCTTAAAAATATTGGAGATGGCCAAATCGTCAAAAGACGGCATCGGCAAATGGAGCTTGGCCAAGCCCGGCAAAAGCGGCCCCAGCATCGCCGCCCGCCAGGTGGCTAAGCACCTCTCGGAATATCCGATCATTCGCTTGATCGGATCGGTCGGCGAGGACATGGTCCGCAGCTACCTCGAGCAATTCGAGAGCATTTCCAAATCGCGCAAGCGCACCTTCGTGCTCGAGCTGACGACCTACGGCGGCAAGGCCGATTACGGCTATCGGATCGCCGAGGAGATCCGCTTGGCCCGGGAGTATTACGACAAGGACCCGATCTTTCTCGGCAAGACCTTCGTCTATTCGGCGGGGATGATCATTTTGGCGGCCTTTCCCCGCGACCGGCGCTACCTCACCAAGCACACCACCTTGCTCACCCATGAGCGGCGCATCGAGGAGGACGTCAAGTTCTTGGGGCCCTTGATCGCCAACATCCAGGTCGCCAAGGAAATTCTCGCCGATTTCGAGAACGGCAAGCGTATCCAGAATCACAACTTCGCCCAGCTGATCGAGGGCAGCGATATTTCGCTCGAGGAAATTTTGCGGCGGGCCGAAACCGGCTGGTATCTGACGGCCGAGGAAGCTTTGGAAAGGGCTTTGGTCGAAGCCTTGCTCTAAGCGGCGGGCGGGGCTTGGCGCAGGTCGGAATCGCCGAGCGGGAGATGGCGGTTCCACCAATCCCGGGCTTGGCCTTGATTCCAGGGGATCTGCGGCTCGATGGTCTCCAAGGCCAGGCAAAGCTCCTCGGTGTCCCGATAGCGCTCGGCCATCTCCTTCTCCAGGCAGCGCATCACGATTCGCTCCAAATCCGCCGGGATCTCCTGCTCGGCGCGGTCGCTGGGCCACTTCGGGAGGTCGTTGACGTGCTCGACCAGAACCTGGGCGTTGCTGCGGCCCTCGAAGGGCGGATGACCGGTCAGCATCCAATAGGCCACGCAGCCCAACATATAGATGTCGGTCCGTCCGTCGACTTTCTCCCGATCGAGGATCATCTCGGGCGCGACATAGCTCGGGGTGCCGAGGAAGGCATCGGTCGAGGTCAGGCCCTTGGGGTCCTGCGCGATCTCCTTGGCCAAGCCGAAATCCAGGACCTTGACGAAATCGAAGACGCCGCCCGAGACGCTGAGGAAGATGTTCGAGGGCTTGATGTCGCGGTGGACGATGCCTTTGCGGTGGGCCTCGGAAAGCGAGCCGCAGACCTGTTTCAAGATATGGACCGACCGCGAGGCGGTCAGCGGTCCGAACCGCTCGATCATCCGCTGGAGGTCCAAGCCGGAGAGTAGCTCCATCGCGTAATAGTAGGTCAAATCGTCGCAGCGCCCGAAGTCATAGATGGTGATGGTGTTGGGGTGACAAAGCGTCGCCGAGAGCTTCACTTCCCGCTCGAATCGAAGGATGGCTCGGGTCAGGTCCTCGTTCTTGGGCTCCATGATCTTCAGGGCGGTGGGGCGAAGCATCGAGATGTGGCGGGCGCGGTAAACCTTGCCCATGCCGCCGGTCCCGAGATAATCCTCGATGATATAGTTCCCGAAACGCCGCTCTTCACAAAGGGCCCGCCGGCCCCGCTCCAGGCTTCGGACGATATAAAGCAGCAGACCGGCGCTGACCCCCAAAAACAGAGCGCCCAAGGCCAGGTTTCGCCAATAACCTCCATCCCCAACCCCCAAGTAAGCCTGTTGGTTCTCGGAAAGAAAGGCCAAGGACGCCACCCGTCCGGCCAGAAACGCGCAGATCGCCACCACGCTTAAACAAGCTTGGACCCAAATTTGGCGCGGAACCAGGGCGGCATGGAGCAGGAGCAGGAATAAAAAAGGATAGATCAGGGTCCTTCCCGGCTGAAGCGCGAGCAGGACGAAGCTCAATGCCAAGAGGACCAAGGAGGAAAAGAGTGCGTCCCAAATCAGCAAGACTCGATTGTGACCGATATGAAGCAGGGTCAGCAGAGCGGCGGCAATGAAGAAGACCGGGAGGGCGATGAAGGTTCCTTGAACATACTTGTCCATCGAAGGGAAAGTGGTTCCTTGGGCGGCTTCCGGCAGAGGCGAAAGTCGGAGGGCGGCGACAGCGATCAGGAAGATTGAGGCCCCGACGGCGTAATAGATCAAGAGATTTCGTTGCAGCGATCCGGACGTCAAGGTCGTCGGCGAAGCGTCGCTGGCACGTTCCGGAATCTGCAGCATGGCATCCCCTTAAAAACAGCCCATATTGTAGACCCTCCGAGCCAAACGGCAATGCAATTTTCAGGAGAATTGGAGGGGAATCCCCTAATGAAAAACCAGGGAAGGCCCGATTCCGAGCTTCCAGCCCTTTCTCTATATTCGGGCCCAACGAAGGCGAGCTCTCGGAATCCCATGGGGATCCGTTCCGTGAGCTTGTCCGAAGAGAAAGGACGGAAAATTCCGTCCTTTCTCATTTTTTGGCGTGTTACGATCCCAGCCAGATATGTCCAGCTTACTCAGTACTTCGGTTTTCCGAATCCCCTTGACCGGCAGGGTAGCCTGGCTCCGTTATTTCGTCGCGCTCCTGGCGGTTGGTTTCGCCATGCTCGCACGGCTCGGGCTGGAGCATTACTGGGGAGACCAATTTTCACCTTTCGCCTTCTTCTACGTCGCGGTCATGATCTCGGCTTGGTACGGCGGATTGTGGCCGGGACTCTTGACGATGGCCGCCGCGGTTTTAATTTCGATTTATTACGCCCCGATCGCCGGCCGCTTCGATATCCACCGCAGCACCGACTTGGTGCGACTGGGCCTGTTCCTCTTCAATGCGACCTTGATTTGCCTGCTGATCGAGAACCTCCATCGGTCCTTGATCCGCCACAACCTCACCGCCCGCGAGCTGATCGGGTCGCAAAAGCGGATTCGGTCGATTTTGGAGAGCGTCCAGGGTTGCTTCTTCAGCTTGGATCCGAAGGAGAATTTCCTGCATATCAACAAAGATTGCGAAAAGTATCTGCACGGAGATTACCGGCGATTCGTCGGCAAACCGCTCTGGGAAGCCTTCCCCGGCTGGAGGGGCACCGCTTTCGAAGCCAAGCTCGCCGAGGCTCAAAAGCGCGGCCAAGCGATCGAGTTCGAGTTTTACGATCCGCAGAATGACCTCTGGCTCGAGGTTCACATCGCGCCGGCTCTCGAGACCGGGGCCAGCGTTCACTTCTACGACATCAGCTCGCGCAAGCGGGCCGAGCAGGATTTGATGGAAAGCGAAGAGCGATTCCGCAAGATCGCCGACCAGGCTCCGGTCATGATCTGGACCACCGACGAGCACGGGGCCCGCAATTACGTCAACCAGCCTTGGCTGAATTTCCGCGGCCGGAAAGCCGAGGAGGAGCTGGGCCGCGGCTGGGAAGAGGGCGTCCATCCCCTCGATTTGGCCACAACCCGGAAGATCTTCGGCGACGCCTTCGCCGAGCGGCGGAGCTTTCGCAAGGAGTACCGCTGGAAGCGCCACGACGGCGTCTATCGCTGGATGGTCAGCAGCGGCACGCCGCGATTCGATTCCCATGGAAAATTCATCGGTTACGTCGGTTCGGCGATGGACATCACCGAGACTCGCCAGACTTTGAAGGAACGGGAATCCTTTCTCCGCCGGCACAATGAAATCCTGATCAGCCTCGCCAAGAAACAGCAATTCGCCGATTTCAAAGGAAGGGTGCGGGAGATCGCCGAAGCCGCCGCCGGCGGCCTCGAGGTCGGCCGCAGCTCGATTTGGTTCTTCGGTTCCGACCGGGCCAAGCTGCATTGCCTGGATTTGTTCGAGCGCCCAAGCGGACTGCATCGTCAGATTTCCGATCTCGATGTCGCCAAATATCCGGTTTACTTCGAAAGTCTGGAAAGGTACCGCACCATCGCCGCCGATAACGCCGCCGAGGATCCCCGAACCCAGGAGTTCGACGAAACCTATCTCAAGCCGGCCGGCATCGTCTCGATGCTCGATGCCCCGATCCGGCACCATGGCCGAACCATCGGGGTGCTTTGCAACGAGGCGACCGCCGAGCCCCGAGTCTGGACCTTGGAAGAGCAGGCCTTCGCGGCGTCGTTGGCCGACATGCTGGCATTGGCGGTGGAGGAAAGGGATCGAAGCGCGGCCGAGGAAGCGCTGAAGGAGAGCGAACAACGGTTGCGCCGCGACCTCGAGGACCGCAAGCTCCGGGAGCGCCGGCAGGCCACCGAGTATGCGGTCACTCAGCTCTTGTCGAGCGATCCGCTGCTCTCAGCCGCGATTCCGAGAATTTTGGCGACGATTTGCGAAGGCCTCGGCTGGGACCTCGGCGTTTTCTGGGAAATCCCCGATGGCCGCTCCCTCCAATCCAGCGAGGTTTGGGCGAGAGATCCCGGCCGCTTCCCCGACTTCATCCAGACGACCCTCAAGACCCATCTCGGGATCGGGGAGGGGCTTCCGGGCCGGGCATGGATGTCGGGACGCTCGCTATGGTTCGAAGATTTGGCGGCCGAGGACTGCTCGCGAAAAAGCGAGGCTCTCGCCGAAGGTCTGAAGTCGGCGGTGGCCTTCCCGGTTCATTTCGGCGAAGAGCTGTTGGGAATCTTCGAGTTCTACAGCACCGCCCGTCAAGCGTCGGACGACCGCAAGCTCGAGATGTTCGAGGTGATCGGCAGCGAGATCGGCCAATTCATCGAAAGAAAGCGGGCCGAAGAGGAGCTTCGTCTCAGCCAGCAGCACCTCAGCTTGGCCATGCAGTCGGCGCGGATGGGTTATTGGTCCTGGGATCTGAAGTCGAACCGGCTGATCACTTCGGAAAACTTGGAATTCTTCCATGGAAAGAAGGAAGAGGTTTTCGGCGGCAACCTCAAGGATTTCATCGCCTGCGTCCATCCCGACGACCGCGAAATGGTGTGGAGAACCTTCGAGCGGGCGATGCTCGAGCGCAGCGATTACTACCTCGAGTTCCGGAGCGTTTGGCCCGACGGCAGCGTTCATTGGATCAACGCCCGGGGCCAGATCTTCTACGACGAGGATCGCGAGCCCGATCAGATGATCGGCTTGGGCATCGACATCACCGAGCGGAAGCAGGCCGAGGCCGAGCTCGAAGCCGCCAACACTCTGCTGGAGAAAAGGGTCGAGCTGCGGACCGCCGAGCTGGCCCGGGCCAATCAAAGCTTGCAGGCCGAAATCCGGGAGCGGCAGAATGTGGAGCGCGAGGCCCTCGAGATCGTCCAAAAGGAGCAAATGCGCTTCTCGGCCCAGCTTCATGATGGCTTGTGTCAAAGTCTGGCCGGGACCATGATGCTGGCCAAGGCTTCAGTCCAGAAGTTGGAAAAACAAAAGGTGGGGGAGGTCGACGAGCTCAAGAACGTGATCGAGCTGATCAACCAATCGGTCGGCGAGGCCCGCGATCTGGCCCGGGGACTCTTTCCGGTGGAGCTGGAAGCCAATTCCCTGATGCTGAGCCTGAAGAGCCTCACCGCCAGGATTGAGCAGCTTTTCGGGGTGACTTGCGAATTCGACTGCCCGGTCCCCATCTTGGTGGGCGACAACATGATTGCCACTCACCTTTACCGCATCGCCCAAGAGGCGATCAACAACGCGATCCATCACGGCAAGGCCAAGCGCATGAAATTAAGCCTGCTCGAGCGCGAGAATCGGCTATTATTGCAATTGATTGACGACGGCATCGGCATCAGCCAAGACTTTAACTTTAGCGCCGGCATCGGCCTGCATATCATGAAATACCGGGCTCGCATGATGGACGGCGAGCTCCGCTTCGAGACTCGGGCCGAGGGCACGGTTTTCAGCTGTGAGGTTCCGATGCCGCCGGAGAGCTTCGTCAAGGCTCAGTGAGGTGACATGTCGAGCAAATTCTCGAATTCCAAGAAGAAGACTCGAATCCTGGTGGTCGACGATCATCCGATCGTCCGCCAGGGCTTTGCTCAATTGATCAATTCCGAGGAAGACTTGGAGATGGTCGCCGAAGCCGGCGATTTCTCGGAAGCCATGGACGCCCTTCGCCAGCACCAGCCCGATTTCGCCATCGTCGACGTCTCGTTGAAAGGCGGCAACGGCATCGACCTCACCAAGGCGATGTTGGCGGAGAGCCCCAAGCTGCCGATCCTCATCATCTCGATGCACGACGAAGGTCTCTACGTCGAGCGGGTGCTCCGAGCCGGAGCCCGGGGCTATCTTATGAAGCAGGAAGCGACCGAGCAAGTGATCGGAGCCATCCGCAAGATCCTCAAAGGCGAGCTTTACGTCAGCGACCGGATGGGCGAGGCCCTGATCCAGAAATTCGTCTCGGGTCAGCCCTCGACCGATTCGCCCTTAGAGAATTTCAGCGACCGCGAGCTTGAGGTGATGCAATTGGTCGGCCAAGGCCGCGGCACCCGCCAAATCGCCGAGGAGCTCCACGTCAGCGTCAAGACCATCGAATCGCACTATGCCAAGATCAAGGAAAAGCTGAACCTCAAAACCGCCAACGAGCTGATCCAATACGCCGTGAAATGGTTCCACTCCGACACCTAGCCTTAATATCCCGAGATCGCTGAACAATCCTCATGGGCAATCCCCCAAAGTAAAACCAGGGATGCCCCGATTGTCCGGGAAAGGCCTCCATTCTATTGTGGTTGCAAATCTCAGCCATGGAGGACTTATGTTATCCTGGTCTATTGTTTTCTTCATCATCGCCATCGTCGCGGCGGTTTTCGGCTTCACCGGCATCGCGGCCGGAGCGGCGTCGATCGCTAAAATATTATTCTTCATATTTCTGATTCTCTTTGTGCTTTCGCTCATCATTCCGCGCTTCCGCGGTCCACCGCCGGTTTAAATCAAATTAACCCATCGATAGGAGGCCATTATGGCACAGGAAAAATACAATCCCCAACAACAGCAGAACCAGCAAAAGCAGCAAGAACAGCAGCGCAATCAAGGCCAACCCGGTCAGCAACAGCAGCAGGAAAAGGACCGGCAGCAACGCCAAGAGCAGCAAGAGGAAGGCTCCCGCTTTAAGGAGCAGCAACAAGAGCAAAAAGAAGAAGAGAGTCGCCGCTAGGAGGCCATCATGAATTGGGATCAAATCGAAGGAAACTGGAAACAGTTCAAAGGCAAGATCCGCGAGAAATGGGGCCGGCTCACCGACGACGAGCTGGAATCCATCGCCGGAAGCAAGGATCGATTGGTCGGCGCCCTCCAGCAGAAATACGGAGTAGCCAAGGAGGAGGCCGAGCGCCAGCTGCGCGAGTGGCAGGACAAGGAGAGGTTTTAAGCTTGCCTACAAGGGCGGAGGGCCGCCATTTGGCCCTCCGTCCCTCTCCTGTTTTCCACGGGAAGAAAGGGAATGGAAGTCTATGCGAGCCGATTCGGGAATCAGCAATTCACCCTGGCAGCCGGTCAAAGGCCGCTTTGAGCGGCTGAGCCGTGACATCAGCGCCGATGTCTGCGTCATCGGCGCCGGGATCGCCGGAATCAGCTGCGCCTATCAACTCCACCGCCGAGGTCGCTCGGTGGTCGTCTTGGACGACGGCGAGATCGCCGGCGGCGAGACCGGTAGGACCACCGCCCATCTGACCAGCGCCATCGACGACCGTTACGTCGAGCTCGAGCGCTTGCATGGCGTCCAGGGCGCCCGATTGGCCGCCGAAAGCCATAGCCAAGCCATCGACGCGATTGAGCATATCGTTCACGAGGAAAACATCGGCTGCGAATTCATGCGGGTCGACGGCTATCTTTTCAATCCACCCGGCGGCGATCCCAAGAGTTTACGTCAGGAATGCGAAGCGGCCCAACGCGCCGGCTTGACCGCGGTCGAGCTGGTTTCGCGGGCTCCGTGGGCCGGCTTCGATACCGGCCCGGCTTTGCGTTTCTCCAACCAGGCTCAATTCAATCCGACCAAGTATCTTCAGGGTCTGGTGGAACGTCTTTCGGCCGACGGGGTTCGTTTTTTCGTTAGAACCCACGTCAGCGACGTCAAGGGCGGCCGCCCGGCCTTGGCGGTCACCCGCGACGGCGTTACGGTTTCGGCCGGCGCGATCATCGTGGCGACCAACACTCCCTTCAACGATTGGGTCGCCGTCCACACCAAGCAGGCCGCCTACCGGACTTACGCCATCGCCGCGCCGATTCCGCCGGCCGCTTTGCCGCGGGCCCTTTATTGGGACACCGCCGACCCCTACCATTATGTCCGGCGTCAGTCTCACCCCGACAAGCCCGGGGTCGAGCTCATCCTTGTCGGCGGCGAGGACCATAAAACGGGTCAGGCCGAGGATCCCGAGGATCGTTACCGGGTTTTGGAGGAGTGGAGCCGGCGGCGCTTCCCGGAAATGGGCCCGGTCGAGTTTCGCTGGTCCGGCCAGGTGATCGAGCCGGTCGACGGCGTCGCCTTCATCGGCCCCGATCCGACCGGCGAGGAAAACGTCTACATCGTCACCGGCGATTCCGGGATGGGCATGACCCATGGGACCATCGCCGGCATTCTGCTGTCCTCGCTGATCGTGGGCCGCGCCCATCCCTGGCTCAAGCTCTACGATCCGGCCCGCAAATCGCTGCGCTCCCTGGGGCGCTTCCTGCAGGAGAACCTCAACGTCGCCCTGCAGTATACCGACTGGTTGCGCGGCGGCGAGGTCGATTCGGTCTCCGAGATTCGGCCCGGCGAAGGCGCGATCTGCCGCCGGGGCTTGAGCAAGATCGCGGTTTACCGCGATCCGGCCGGCAAATTCTTTTCCTGCTCGGCCGCCTGTCCCCATCTCGGCGCGGTGGTGAGCTGGAATTCAGCCGAGAAGACCTGGGATTGTCCGGCTCACGGATCGCGTTTCGACCCTTACGGCCGAGTCCTCAACGGTCCGGCCGAGCGAAATCTCTCGGCCGTCCATTGGGGCCCGAAGAAAGGAAGCAAAAATGAAAAGGACAATGTTGCTGGCTCTGCTGGCGAGCTTCGCCGCGAGCACGGCCTGGGCGGAAGGTTCGACCATTAAGGCCGGCCCGGCTCCCGACAATTCGGCGATCAACGCCCGCGACACCCAAGGCGGTCCGCTGACCCCGGAGAATCAGTCCAACAAACTCGAAGACCGGGAGCTGACCCGTAAAATCCGGCAATCCGTCATGACGGAGGCGGGGCTTTCGATGACGGCTAAAAACATCAAGATCATCACCATCGACGGAGTGGTGACCTTGCGGGGACCGGTCAACACCGCTCAGGAGCGGGACCAAATCGTCGCCCGCGCCTTGGCCCTGGCCGGCAACGGCAATGTCAACAACCTGATTGAAGTGAAGACCCAATGAGGAGGTCCCATGTCTAAAGTCGTCTTTTGCAGCGTTCCCGATGACGCCCACGCTGAAACCGTGATCGCGCGGCTTCAGGCGGCGGGCTTTTCCAACAACCAAGTCTCGGCGCTCTTTCCCGAGCGCGGCAAGGTGAAAAACCTGGTGCTCGAGAAACATTCCAAGGCTCCGGAAGGCGCCGCCGCCGGCGGTGGCACCGGCGGGGTGATCGGCGGTGTGCTCGGTTGGCTGGTCGGAATCGGCAGCCTGGCCATTCCCGGCATCGGCCCCTTCATCGCCGCCGGGCCCATCCTGGCCGCCCTTAGCGGCGCGGCGGTTGGAGCCGCGGCCGGCGGACTGATCGGATCATTGGTCGGCTTGGGCGTCACCGAGCTCGAAGCCAAGAAATACGAGACCAAGCTGAAAGAAGGCGAGATCCTCATCTCGGTTCACGCCCAGAGCGGCGATGAGGTCGAAAAGGCCCGGAAGATCTTCGCCGACGCCGGGGCATCGGACATCACCGAGACCAAGGAAATCGCGGCTTGAGGAAAACACGATGAGACGAAGGAAGCAAATCCGCTACGCCGTCGTCGGCTTGGGCTACATCTCGCAATCGGCGGTCCTTCCGGCTTTCGCCCATGCCGCGAAGAGCTCGGCCTTGACGGCCCTGGTATCGGACGATCCGGCCAAGCTCAAGCAGCTCGGCAAGAAGTACCGGGTGCCCAACTTATACAGCTATGAGCAATACCAGGATTGCCTGGCCTCAGGCGAGATCGACGCGGTCTACATCGCCCTGCCCAACAGCATGCACCGCGAGTACACGGTGCGGGCAGCCGAGGCCGGGATCCACGTCCTCTGCGAGAAGCCGATGGCGGTCAGCGTCGCCGACTGCGAGAAGATGATCGCGGCCTGCGAGCGGAGCCGGGTCAAGCTGATGGTCGCTTACCGGCTGCACCTCGAGAAAGCCAATCTCAAAGCGATCGCCGCCGCCAGGAGCCGGCGGCTCGGGGATCCGCGAATCTTCAGCTCGCTCTTCACCATGCAGGTCAAAGCCGGCAATATCCGCCTGAACAAGGGGCTCGGCGGCGGCACCCTCTACGACATCGGCATTTACTGCATCAACGCGGCCCGGAATTTATTCGGCGCCGAGCCGATGGAAGCGGCCGCCATCCGCGCCAATAACGGCGAGGAGCGCTTCCGCGAGGTCGACGAGATGAGCGGGGCGGTGCTGCGTTTCCCGGGCGAGCGGCTCGCCACCTTCGTGTCGAGCTTCGGCGCGGCCGACGTCTCCGAGTTCACGCTGGTCGGCACCAAGGGAACGCTCAAGCTTGAGCTGGCCTACGACATCGGCCAGCCCAAGGTCCAAACCATGACCGTCGGAAAGCGGCGGTCGAAGGTCCGTTACGCCAAGAGCGACCAGTTCGCCCCCGAGCTCCTTCATTTTTCGGACTGCATCCTGAGCAACCGGCAACCGGAGCCTTCGGGCCAGGAAGGGCTGGCCGACGTCCGGGTCATCGAGGCTCTCTTGCTGTCGGCCGAGACCGCCAAATCGATTTCGCTTCGGCCCCTCGACAAGCGAAGCCGCCCGACTTTGGATCAAGAAATCAAGCGGCCTCCGGTCGTTAAGCGGAAGCTGGTGCATGCCGAGGCCCCAACGCCATGAAGGAGAACAAGATGAAACACCTGATGAGATCGATGCAACGTCTCGGAAGCAAGGCCATGAAAAACAAGGGCAAGGTTTTGTTGGGACTGGCCGCGATCGCCTTGGCGCCGGCCTTGCGCTGGGCGATGCAGCGTTACGGCCTATTAAAGGCCGAAATGGCGCCCGAAGAAGAGGAAACCGAGGAGACTCCCTCGCCGCCGAAGCCTCGCCGCAACAAGCGCGAGATATATCAGGCTCCGAAAGTTCCGCCGCAGAATTTAGTTCGTCATTGAAGGAGAACCAGCGATGAATCCGTTCAATATGCTGAAGGAAGACCACCGAAAAGTGAAAGAACTGTTCAAGAAATACGAGGAGGCCGGCGACCGGGCTTTCCGCCGAAAGGGGCAAATCGCTCAGAAGGCCATCCATGAGCTGGAAGTTCACGCCCAAGTGGAGGAGGAGCTCTTCTATCCCAAGGTCAAGGAGAACGTCGACAAGGAGGCTCGGCACCTCGTCAACGAAGCCTTCGAGGAACACCATGTCGTCAAGATGCTGATTGCCGAGCTCAAGAGGCTGAAACCGGAGGACGAGAGCTTCGACGCCAAGTTCAAAGTGCTGATGGAGAACGTCAAGCACCATATCAAGGAGGAAGAGAACGAGCTATTCCCCGAAGCCAAGGACGGCCTCGATGGGATGTCCGAGCCGCTCGGCGAGGAGATGGAAGATCGAAAGGTGGAGCTACAGGAAGAGATTCCCGAAGATTCGCTCAATCTGTCTTAGGTATGATCGAGATCTTGCCGTCGCGCTCGAGGACGGCGTATTGGATCTGGTCCATCCGTTCCAATCCGTGGCTTTCCCTGGCCGACGCCAGGATGTCGAACTCGTCGAGTCGAGTCTTTTCCAAGAACCGGCGGATGGGCTTGCCATGCTCCACGATCACCACCGGGACTCCGTCGACGGGGGATTCCCTAATTTAAGGGTGGGGCAATCGATGATTTTTTGTTATGGCCAGGCTTGAAGGAGAATTCCCCCTATGATGACCGGTCTCATTATCACCGCGATCAGCCTAATCTTCACTTTTGCGGTATTGGGCTTCGTTTTCTATTTAGTCTACGTCAAGTTGATCAAGCCTTCGCAGAATGCGAAGCGGATCCTGCAAACCGGCCATGCCGGCAAGGCCAAGGTCCTGTCTTTGGCCGAGACCGGCATGACCGTGAACAACGCGCCCCAGGTTTTGCTGACCCTCGAGGTCACGCCCGACCATACCCGGCGGCCCTACCAGGTCCAGACCAAGCAGATCATTTCGATCGTGCAAATTCCGCAATTTCAGCCGGGCGCCCGGCTGCTGGTGCGGATCGATCCCAACGATCCCAACCAGGTGGCGATCGCGGGCATCGATGCCGGAGCTATCGCGTAAAGAGAATTTCGCGCCGGGATTGCTGGTGGTTGGCTTCGGCCAGCCGCACGTAATCGGCGAGCAAGCCATTCCAGCTCGGGGGGAATTCGCGATGGACTTGCTCGATCAGCCAAGAGACCGCTTCGATCGACTCTCGCTGGGTGGCCGGCGATTGACGGGCGAAGCTTTGCGATCGGCCGTAAGATAGGTCGCTCATGAAGGCGTGGATCTCTTCCTCCGGAATCATCGGCAGCCGCCGGCAGCTCAGAGCATCGAAAAAATTCGGGCCGAGCAAGGATAAGGCCACTCCCTGGAGAAGGCTATCCTCGGCGACCAGGCCATGGAAGTACTGCAGCGAGCGATACATCATCTCGTCGGAGGGCAGGACCAGGCCGTTCCGGGCGGTGTCCCGATGGGCAACTTCGTGGGCCAGGGTCTGGGCGACCGCGGCGAAATCGTTTTTTCGCAAAAGCCGAATCGAGCGGGGCAGCAAGTAAATCCGATCCTCGCGCGTCGTGTAGTAAGCGTAGCTGTCCTCGGTGAGTTCGCTGGCGCAACCCTCACGGGGCATTTCGGTCGCGTAGTGCAGGTAGGGTTTGGCCCGGGCCAGCAGGTCGGGATCGTTTTGGGCCAGCCAGTCTTCGAGGCGACCCATGTGAAACCAGGCCTCGAGGATCGAGGGGATCAATCCGCTCGAAATGTCGCCGTCGTCCTCGGGAGTCGGCCAGGTTTTCTCGGCCATCGCTAAGGGGTCGGCTTTCCATTCCTGATAAAGCTGCCGGCCGTATTGGAGAATTCCGCCGAAGAAATCCTCGTAGCGATCGCCGCTTCCCACCAAATACCAACGGAGACCGCTGACGTCGGGCGAATAAGCCTGGTCGCTCCAGGCCTCGTAAATCACCGCGCCGAAATCGAGATCCGGCGGCACCGGCAATTGGGTGGGCTTGCCGAAGTAGGCCGGCAGATCTTTCACTTCGCTGGAGAAAAAATCGGAAGGCGAGAAGGTCGGGGCGCCTTGCGGGACTATGGAGTAAGCGCAGTAGCCACCGGTGTTGGGCGCCAAATAATAGCTGTCCTGAGGCAAGGCCGAGGCCCGAATCTCCCCCAGGCTTTGGGGCTGGGCGAAAAGCGGCGAATCCCCGATCTCGGCGCTGGCCAATGACGTCGGATTCAATATGATTTTATTGGGTAATTTTGGACAGCTCGGTCCGATTCCCGGCATGATACCCCCTCGGCGAAGATTATCGGCTGGCTTCGTCTCAAGTTTCCCCGCCAATGGCGCTATGGCTTGATCAGCTCGTGCGGCAAGATGTCGGTGTAATGGATGTCCCAGCGTTGGCCGTTCAAGAGCCGAGCTTGACGCCGGGTGCCCATGAATTTCGCCCCCGCTTTCTTGGCGCTGGCCAAGGAGGCCGGATTGCAGGCGTAGTGCTCGCCCAGAATGTTTTTAAAGCCCAAGCTCTCGAAGCCGTAAAGGCAGAGCAATTGAAAGAGCTCGGTGCCCAGTCCCAAGCCCCAGTATTTCGTCTCGCCGATCACCCGCCATATTTCACCGAAGTGATCCTCGACCGAGATGTTCTTGAAGCCGCCCATGCCGATCAAAGCGCCGTCGGGAATGTAGAATAAGGCATATTCGGTTTGGGTCGGATCGCCGGGCAGGGCCTTGATCCAGGCCTCTTGCTCCTGGACGGTGATGGAAGTGCTCATGTCGCGGATATGCCCGTAGACTTGGGGATCGTTGTACCAGCGGGTCATGACCTCGGCGTATTCCAGCTTGACCGGGCTCAAGTAAAGCCGGGAGCTGCGGCAGAGGACGATGTTCTTCTCTTTCGCCATGGTCAGATTCTTATTTAGTTGCCGCCGGGAAGGAAGTCAAAACTCAGGCCGATGCCGAAGGCCATTTCCCAGCTCCAGGGCAGCGAAACTCGGCCGCCGCCGCTTCGGTCGAGCTCGGTCGCCGGCGAGACCATGAGGCGGTAATAGGGAGCGACCAAGGAGAACTCATGGGCGATCTGGAAGTGCAGCGAGATCTCGGCGCCGAAGGCGAGGAGCGAGCCCGAAACCGGCGCCTCGGCTCCGCCGACGGCGTGGGTCTGGTCGAAGACCTGGCGCAGCCCGACCAGCCCGGTGAAGCCGAGGCCGTACATTCGCAGCGGGTTCAGCGGAAGAAAAGCCCCGGCGCGTCCCATCAAAGTCAGCTCGGAATTGTAGTCGGTGTCGATGCCCAAACCGGCATGGAAATGGGAATGAGGTCGAAAGAGGGCGTTGATCCCGGTCCGATACCGAAAATCGACGCCGCCGGCCGAGCCGGAGCGGAGGCTGAAGGCCGGGGCTTCGACGACCAGCGAAATATGGCGAAACCGGCGCTCGGGTGGATGATAGGGCTCGGTGGGGGCGGTGCAGCGATCGCCAGGCAGGGGATGCTCGCGAATTTCGGGCGGACAGGCCGAGAGGCTGGTCGGGGGCGTCATGGGAGAATCCTCAATCGTGCCCCCGATTTGGACCTATTCACTTATCGGCAAAGCCAAATACAGCTTGCTAAAAAAAATACCACTCTTTAAGGGGGTTGCGTGTTCCAGCGCTACCAAAACCTGCATTTCGTCGGCATCGGCGGCATTGGAATGTCGGGAATCGCCGAGGTTTTGCTCAACCTCGGCTACCGGGTCTCGGGCTCCGATCAGAAGCGCAGTCCGATCACGGCGCGGCTCAAGAAGCAGGGCGCCAAGATCCATTACGGCCACAAGGCCGGCCACGTCGACGGCGCCCACGTGGTGGTGATCTCTTCGGCCGTGAAGGAGAGCAACCCCGAGGTTGCCGCGGCGCGTAAGCAGGGGATCCCGGTGATTCCCCGGGCCGAGATGCTGGCCGAGTTGATGCGCCTGAAATACGGCGTGGCCGTGGCCGGCTCCCACGGCAAGACCACCACCACTTCGCTGGTCGGCCAAATCCTCTCCGGCGCCGGTCTCGATCCGACGCTGGTCATCGGCGGCCGGGTCAACAGCCTGCGGAGCAACGCCAAGCTGGGCAAGGGCGAGTTTTTGGTGGCCGAGGCCGACGAGTCCGACGGCTCCTTCCTCAAGCTCAATCCCACCGTCGCGGTCATCACCAATGTCGATCCCGAGCACCTCGACCATTACAAGGATTTCGAGGCCCTGAAGGAAACCTTCGTCGCCTTCGCCAACAAGGTGCCCTTCTACGGCGCCATCGTCGCCTGCGCCGACCATCCGGTGGTGCAGGAGCTGATCCCGCGCTTTCAGCGCAAGGTGGTGACTTACGGCTTGGAGAGCGCCGCCGATTATTCGGCCGAAGGTTTGTCCCAGGAAGGACTGAGCCAGCGCTTCACCGTCTATTTCCGGAAGGAAAAGCTGGGCGAGGTGCTCTTGCAGTCGCCGGGCCGCCACAGCATCGCCAACGCCTTGGCCGCCATCGCGGTGGGCCGGGAGCTGGACATTCCTTTCCGCAAGATCGCGGCCGCGCTTCGCGGTTTCCGCGGCATCGAGCGGCGCTTCCAGCTACTCTGCAACAACGGGATCACCGTGATCGACGACTACGGCCATCATCCGGTCGAGATCCGCGCCACCTTGAAGGCGCTGCGCGAGGCCTTTCCCAAACGGCGGCTGGTGACGCTCTTTCAACCGCACCGTTACACTCGGACTCGGGACCTCTTCCAAGATTTCACCCAGGCCTTCGGCGAGGCCGACAAGGTCTTCCTGACCGAAGTCTATGCCGCCGGCGAGGAGCCCATCGTCGGAGTCTCCTCGCGCAGCCTCTTCGACGCGATGGACCAGCAGAAAGTCGTCTACCACCCCGACAAGCAGAGCCTGGCCGCCGCCGTCGCCGAGCAGGCCGAGAAGGGCGACGTGGTGCTGACTTTGGGGGCCGGCGATATCACCAAGATCGGCCACGACTTGGCCAAGCGCCTCAAAAATATTGTTTAAAAACAATCTCTTCTCTTTACAGAGGGGAAGAAACCCCTTACTTGTAGGGGCGGGCCTTGCGCCCGCCCACGTGCATGGACACCGTTGGGTGGATTGGGCACCCGCAAGGGGTGCCCCTACATTTTCGGGATTAGAGGACCCCTTTATATGGACGCCGCATCGATCGAAACCCTCCTCCAAGAGA
>DATEDP010000158.1 GCA_035281585.1 bacterium | reverse complement strand
CCCCTCGATCCCCCTTTTTCAAAGGGGGAAGGTTTCTTCAGAATCAAAAATCAGCTGATGAAGCTTCTCCCGAATCTTGGCAACATGGGTCGCCTCCCAATAAACCCGATGGCAATCGGGACAGGTCGTGAAGCGCTCCTGATGTTGGTAGACGTAGGGCCAGACCTTTTCCCGGATTTCCTCCTTGGCGATCGGCCGGAGGAGGGCGTTACATTCCACGCAGCGGCTCAGCGGGACGACTTGCGATTTCAACTCCGGGAAGCGCTGGAAGAATTCCTGGAGCTGGTCGGCCAGCAGATCATGGCCGATGAAGAGGCTTTGCTCGGGATCGCAGCGTTGAATGAGGCGGGTGTCCCGGGTGAGGAGGACTCTCGATTCGGCCCGGGCCGATTCCAATAGGTCCTCGTCGGGGATTTGCCGGCGATAGGCCACGTCGAATCCGGCCATTCGCAGCCACCGGGACAGTTTGCCCAGCATCTCGTCGGCGATGAAACGCACCCCTCGATATTAGCGCAAAGAAGTGGTAATGGCTGCCATCCCATGGATAGCGCGCTGCTTTTCAACGTTTTCATCTTCCTGGCCGCGGCCTGCCTGGTGGTGCCCTTGGTCAGCCATTTCAAGCTCGGCGCGGTGCTGGGCTTCATGATCGCGGGGGTCTTGATCGGTCCCTTCGGGCTCAAGCTGATCGGCGACAGCGAGAAGGTGATGAGCTTCGCCGAATTCGGCGTCGTCATGATGCTCTTCGTCATCGGGCTGGAGATCGATCCGGCGCGGCTCTGGCGGATGCGCAAGTCGATCTTGGGGATGGGCAGCTTGCAGGTGACGGCGACGGCGCTGGCCTTCGGCGGGATTGGCCATTTGCTGGGCTACGATTGGCGGATGAGCTTGGCGGCGGGGATGGCGCTCGCCCTTTCCTCGACCGCCTTGGTCTTGCAGATCCTGCAGGAGAAGAACCTGCTCAAGACCCCCTTGGGCGAGACGGCTTTTTCGGTGCTCCTCTTCCAGGACATCGCGGTGATCCCGATCTTGATCCTGATGCCCTTGCTCGCCGGGATTTCCGGCGCCGCCGAGGCGCCCCATCCCCACATGCTGAGCCACTTGCCGGGCTGGGCCCAAACTCTGGCGGTGACCGGCGCCATCGCCCTCGTGATCGTGGCTGGGCGCTATCTCTCGCCCTATCTGTTTCGGGTCATCGCCAAGGCCAAGCTCCGCGAGCTTTTCACCGCGACCTCGCTGGCCCTGGTGATCGGGATCGCCCTGCTGATGCAGCTGGTCGGCGTCTCGCCGGCCTTGGGCGTTTTTCTGGCCGGGGTGGTCTTGGCCAGCTCCGAATATCGCCGGACCCTGGAGGCTGACATCGAGCCCTTCAAGGGGCTTTTGCTGGGCCTCTTTTTCATCACGGTCGGGATGGGGATGGATTTCGGCCTCTTGCTCGATGAGCCGCTCAAGCTCTTGGCCGCCTTGGGTTTCTTGGTCGCGGTCAAAGCCATTTTGCTGTTCGGGCTGGGGCGGCTGTTCGGCTTGGAGGCGCAGCAGGGCCTCGGCTTCGCCTTGGCCTTGAGCCAGGGCGGGGAGTTCGCCTTCGTCCTCTTGCAATTCGCCGGCGGCCTTCGGGTTTTGCCGCCGGAGCAGGTCAAGTTTCTGACGCTCTTGGTGGCCCTTTCGATGGCGACGACGCCGCTCCTGATGGAGTTCTACAGCCGCAGTTTGGTCCGGCGCTTCATGAGCCTGCTGCCGGAGCGGGATTTCGACCAGATGGACGAGAACAATCCGGTGATCGTCGCCGGCTTCGGCCGGGTCGGCCAGATCGTCGGCCGCTTCCTGATGGGGCAGGGGGTGGAGGTCACGATGCTGGACAACGATCCCGAGCAGGTCGAGTCGCTCCGCAAATTCGGCTATCAGGCTTATTTCGGCGACGCCGCCCGGGTGGAGACGCTCCGCGCCGCCGGCGCGGCCCGGGCCAAGGTGCTGGTGGTGGCGGTGGACGACGACGAGGCGACTTTAAAGATCGCCGAAGTGGCCCGGCTCGAATTCCCCAAGCTCAAGATCTTCGCCCGGGCCCGCAACCGCCGCCACGCCTACGACTTGAGCAAGGTGGGGGTGGATTATATCAAGCGCGAGACCTTCGAGTCGGCCTTGACGATGGGCGAGGACATCATGGCCTTCCTCGGCGGCAAGCGGGAGGAGATCCGCGCCAAGGCCGACAAGTTCCGACTGCACGACGAGGCGGCGTTGCGGAAGTCGTTTGAGTTCTTTGAAGATGAGCCGGCCTTGGTGGACTTTACGCAGCTTAGTCGGGCGGAGTTGGAGGAGGTGTTGAGGGGGGATGTGCAGAAGTCGGAAATTTGACTACTTATTAATCTCCAATATCAACGAATCCACTGCTCCATTATAACTGCTCGTCGGATTGCTCATGCAGTATTGGTCGATCCAAGTCAAAACCGTCGCTTGATCCTTGCCTCGCGTTAAATCGAATCCCTTGATCGAGTTGATTCCCGAAAGATAGCCCTGCCCCCAGTAGCGGAAGGCGTCTTTGTCGGCGCCGGTGCTTTGGTTGTATTTGGAGCAAGGCATGCCGCCGGGACCGAAGACCACCGCGGGAGCGGCGAGCGCGTTGCCGGCGAAGAAGAGGGCGAGAACGGTGAGCAGTGTTTTCATGAGGATCTCCTGGTGGAATCCTAAAGGCTCGGAGCGGAAGTGCCAAGCTTTATGAAGGCGAAACGACCCGATATTCCCGGGGTTGACCCTCGGTGACCGCGGTGACCTGGGCCCGCCCATCGGCATGGAGGGTGCAGCGGAGGTATTTGAGATGGCCCTCGTCCTTGGCCACCGCGGTCTTGTCGAAGATCGGCGTGCAGAAGCCGCCCTCGTGCCGAGCCGAAGGGGCGCGGAGCAATTGGGCTTCCAATTTCAAGGCCTGGCGGGCCAATCCCTGGCAGTAGGGATAACCCGATTCATCCTGCGAAACCAATTTCGCCGCGTCCAATCCGCTTTCCTGGCTCAAGTCCACCGCCCGCTCCGTCTTCGCCTTCAGCGACAGGACTCGGCGCTGCACCGAGACTGGCCCTTCGGCC
>DATEDP010000157.1 GCA_035281585.1 bacterium | reverse complement strand
CGCCGACGACGTCCTCGACATCGAGGGCGGCGAGGAGATCGGCAAGGACATCGGCAGCGACATCGCCAACGAGAAGGCGACCTACCCGGCCCTGCTCGGCCTCGAGGAATCGAAGCGCTTGGCCCGGGAGCTGACCGAAGAAGCCTTGGGCGTGCTCCGCGATTTCGACGCCAAGGCCGACCCGCTCCGCGAAATCGCCCGCTACGTCGTTTACCGGAAGAACTGATGCGCGCCGCCGTCTACCATCCTCCCTCGGAAATTCGCGTCGAAGAGCGGCCCAAGCCCTCGATCGGCCCGGGCGAGGTCCTCCTCAAGGTCCGGGCCTGCGGAGTCTGCGGAACCGACGTCCTCAAAGTCACCCGAGCCCTGCCCAAGAAGCCGGTGGTCCTGGGCCACGAATTGGTCGGCGACGTGGTCGAGCTCGGCGTCGGGGTGGGCAAATTCAAGCTCGGCGACCGGGTGGTCGTCGCCCACCACGTTCCCTGCGGAAAATGCCATTTCTGCCGCCACGGCAACCACTCGATGTGCCGGCACTTCAAGGAAAGCAACCTCGATCCCGGCGGCTTCGCCGAGTACCTGCGGATTCCGGCCGAGCACGTCGAGCAAACGGCATTTTTGGTCCCGAAGCACCTCTCCGACGACGAGGCCCTCTTCACCGAGCCCTTGAGCTGCTGCGTTCGAAATTTGCGGCGGGCTTCGCTGCTACCCGGCGATTTCGTGGTGGTGGTCGGCATGGGCTCGATCGGCCTGATGATGGTTCAGCTTTTCAAGCTGATTCCGACCCAAGTCTTGGCGCTGGATTTATTCGAAGAGCGGCTGGAGCTGGCCAAGCAGCTGGGCGCCGATTTCGTCCGGCGCGGCGACGATCCGAAGATCGCCGAGCTCATCGCCGAGAAGAGCGAAGGCCGTCGCGCCGACTTGGTTTGCTTCACGGCCGGCGGCGGCCGGGTCTTCCAAAATGCCTTTCAATGGGTCCGCGACGGCGGCGGGCTCAATCTTTTCGCCTCCCTTTCGGACAAGCCGGTCGAGGTAAGCCTCGACGCGCTTTACCACCACGAGATCACCGTTTTCAGCTCCTATTCACCCTCGCCGGAGGATCTAGTCGAAGCCCACCGGCTGCTCGTCGAAGGCAAGGTGAAGGTGGCACCGCTGGTCACCCACCATGTCGGCTTGGAGCAATTGCAGGAATCGATTGGCTGGATCACGGCACAAAAGGCCATGAAGGTGATCGTCAATCCGTAGCAAGGGGCTTTAGCCCCGCTCAACACGGGGCTAAAGCCCCTTGCTACTAAAGCCTTGCGCCAACCCCGGACAAGCCTTAATGATCCCTCCCCATGGATTCCTCTCTTTCATGGAAATCGCTGCGCCACTTCTTGGACTTCCTCCGGGAAAATGGCGAGCTAGCCGTCGTCCGCGAGCCAGCCGATCCGGTCCTCGAGATCGCCGAGATCGCCGACCGGGTGATGAAAGCCGAAGGGCCGGCCCTGCTCTTCGAAAACGTCGTGGGCAGCGAATTCCCGGTGGCGATCAACGTCTACGGCTCGCGGCGCCGGATGTCCTGGGCCCTGGGGGTCGAGGACCTCGAGGAACATCCGCGGCGGCTCAAGGAATTGCTCACCACTCAACCGCCGACTTCCTTTTGGGATAAGCTCAAAATGCTGCCCAAGCTGGCTCAAGTCGCCAAGGCCGCGCCCAAGACCACCGCCAAGGCGCCCTGCCAAGAGATCGTCTGGGACGAGGTCGACTTGAACCGCTTGCCGATCTTGAAGTGCTGGCCCGAGGACGGCGGCCGCTTCATCACCCTTCCGATGGTGATCACCCGCGATCCCGACACCGGCCGGCGCAACGTCGGGCTCTATCGCATGCAGGTCCTCGACAAGGCCTCGACCGCGATGCACTGGCAAATCCACAAAGTCGGGGCCCGGCACTTTCAGCGCTATAAAGAATTGGGGCAGAAGATCCCAGTGGCGGTGGCGATCGGCGGCGAGCCGGTGCTGACTTACACCGCCACCGCTCCCCTGCCCGACCAAGTCGACGAGTTCCTCTTCGCCGGCTATCTCAAGGGCAGCTCGGTCGAGATGGTCGATTGCCTCAGCTGCGACCTCCAGGTCCCGGCCAGCGCCGATTTCGTCCTCGAAGGCTACATTGACCCTAACGAGGAAATGGTTGACGAGGGGCCCTTCGGCGACCACACCGGCTATTACACGCCGGTCGAGAAGTTCCCCCGCTTCCACGTCACCAAGATCACCCAGCGCCGCGATCCGATCTATTTGACCACCATCGTCGGCATCCCGCCGATGGAGGACAAATTCCTCGGCCTGGCCACCGAGCGGCTGTTTTTGCCGATGGTCCAGCTGACCTTCCCCGAGGTCGTCGACATGTACCTGCCGCCCGAAGCCTGCTTTCACAACCTCTGCATCTTGAGCATCAAGAAGAGCTATCCGGGCCACGCTCAGAAGATCATGCACGCGCTCTGGGGCATGGGCCAGATGATGTTCTGCAAATGCTTCATCGTCGTGGACCACGACGTCGACGTCCAGAATGTCACCGAGATCGTTTGGCGGGTCAGCAACAATATCGACGCCAAGCGCGACCTGGTCCTGGTCGAAGGCCCGGTCGATCACCTCGACCATGCCTCGCCCCGCCAGTTCGTCGGCGCCAAGATGGGCATCGACGCCACCCGCAAATGGAAGGAAGAAGGCTATGAGCGGGAATGGCCGAGGGACATTCGGATGAGCGAAGAGATCAAGAAGAAGGTCGACGCTCTTTGGCCAAAGCTTCAACTGAAAGGAAGACAACAGTGAAGAAACTGGTTGTTGCAGTGCTTCTTGTCGCCATTCTCGCCGCCCTACGATTTATCGAAGTGCAAGCACCTCAAGATTATCGCTCGGCGCCGATGCATAATTGCACCGATGCTGGAGAAGCGCCCATTCCTAATGTTCCGTCCTGTATGGTTTTAGAGGGTATAACTCAGACATATGAAGAAACTGTGCTGCCGATCTTCTCCGCCAAATGCCTGATGTGCCACGGCGTGGTGCCGAAATTCCCGCTCTACGCCAAAGTTCCGCCCTCCTCCTGGTTGATTCGTCATGACATGGAGGAGGCCAAGGAGCACATGGACATGAGCTTCGGCTTTCCCTTCCACGGCAAGGAGGCCAAAAACCCTCAGGAAGCCCTGAGCGAGGTCGCCGAGGTGGTTCGCGAGGACGAAATGCCCCCCTTCATCTATAAAATCATGCATTGGCATTCCTCGCTGACCGACGAGGAGAAGAAGATCATCTTGAGCTGGACGAATCAGGGCATGGGCGCCTTGAAATGAGCCCGGCCTTGGAAAAAGACCCGATCTGCGGCATGGACGTCGACCCGGCGACGGCCGCCGGCAAGCACACCCACGCTGGAAAGACCTACTACTTCTGCTCCGGCCATTGCCTGGAGGCTTTTCGGAAAAATCCCCCAGCCTCGCTCCAAACCAAGGTGGGCGCATCGCCCCAAACCATTTATTTCTGCCCGATGCACCCGCAAATCCGACAGGTCGGGCCCGGCCATTGCCCGATCTGCGGCATGGCGCTCCAGCCCGAAATGGCCGCACCCGGCCAGGGCGAGGATCCCGAGCTACGCGACATGCGGCGCCGTTTCTGGGTCGGCCTCGCGCTGACCCTGCCGCTCTTATTGCAAACCATGGCCGAGATGATCCCGGATTTGGCCAAGCAACCCTTTTTCCATGGCCGCGCCTTCACCCTGCTCCAGCTCGCTTTGGCCACTCCGGTGGTGCTCTGGTGCGGAGCACCCTTCTTTCGGCGCGGTTGGGCCTCGGTCCGCAGCGGCAATCTCAACATGTTCACCTTGATCGCCTTGGGAACCGGCGTGGCTTACCTCTACAGTCTCGTCGCGGCCCTCTTCCCCCAAATTTTTCCAGCCGCGCTCCGCGCCGGCCATGGCGGCATGGTACCGGTCTATTTCGAAGCCGCGGCGGTGATCGTCACCCTGGTCCTCCTCGGCCAATACCTGGAGTTGATAGCCCGGGAACGCACCGGCGACGCCCTCAAGGCATTGCTCGGCCTGAGCCCTAAAACCGCCCGCCTGGTCAAGCACGACGGAAGCGAGGAGGAAATTTCGCTCGACCGGGTCATGCCCGGCGACACCTTGAGGGTTCGGCCCGGCGAAAAAATTCCGGTCGACGGTTTGGTCCTGGAAGGACGCAGCGCGGTCGACGAATCGATGCTCACCGGCGAACCGATGCCGGTCGAAAAGACCAAGGGCGAGCGAGTGATCGGCGGCACGGTCAACGGCAATGGCAGCCTGCTCTTCCGTGCCGAAAAGGTCGGCCAAGAGACCCTGTTGGCCCAGATCGTCCAGCGGGTCGGCGAGGCACAGCGCAGCCGGGCTCCGGTGCAAAAGTTGGCCGACCAGGTCAGTGCCTATTTCGTTCCGGCGGTGGTCGCCATCGCGGTCCTTGCTTTCTTGATCTGGTTTTTCTTCGGGCCGGAGCCCCGCTTGGCTCATGCCATCGTCCAGGCGGTCGCCGTATTGATCATCGCCTGCCCCTGCGCCCTGGGTTTGGCGACTCCCATGTCGATCATGGTGGGAATCGGCCGGGGCGCCCATGAAGGCATCTTGGTCAAGGATGCAGCCGCCCTGGAGGCCTTCGAGAAAGTCGACACCTTGCTCGTCGACAAGACCGGAACCCTGACCGAAGGCAAGCCTAAGGTGGTGGAAGTCGAAGCCGCCGAGGGGTTCGAGGAAAGCACGGTGCTTCAGCTCGCCGCCGGCGTCGAACGAGCCAGCGAGCATCCCTTGGCAACCGCGGTGGTGCGGGCGGCGGAGGAACGCGGCCTGAGACTTGCCAAGGCGAGTGACTTTCACAGCGATCCGGGAGAAGGGGTGAGCGGAATCGTCGAGGGCAAGAGAATCACCGTCGGAAAATTACCCCCCTCCCTCGCGGGGGATCAAAAAGGCAAATCGGCGACGGAGAGGTCGGCGGCGACCGAGATCTACGTTTCCATCGACGGCCGTTTCGCCGGCACCCTGCGCCTGGCCGACCCGATCAAGGCAACGACGCCCGAAGCCTTGGCCAAACTCCGCTCGGAGGGCATCGCCGTCGTGATGGTCAGCGGCGACCAGGAACCGGCGGCCAGGGCGGTCGCCGCCAAGCTCGGCATCACTGAAGTCCTGGCCGGCGTCACCCCGCTGCAAAAACAGGAAGAAGTTCGTCGTCGCCAAGCCCAAGGCCATCGGGTCGCCATGGCCGGCGACGGCATCAATGACGCCCCGGCCTTGGCTCAGGCCGAGGTCGGAATCGCGATGGGTCACGGCACCGACATCGCGATGGAAAGCGCCTCCATGACCCTGGTCAAAGGCGACCTTCGCGGCATCGCCAAGGCTCGGAGCCTGAGCCGGGCCACCATGAGCAACATCCGGCAGAACCTCTTTTTCGCCTTCATCTACAACACTCTCGGCGTTCCGCTGGCCGCCGGGCTCTTCTATCCCCTCTTCGGCTGGCTCCTCAGCCCAATGTTCGCCGCCGCGGCGATGAGCCTGAGCTCGGTCTCGGTCGTCGCCAATGCCCTCCGGCTGCGGCGCCTGAAGCTCGATTAACGCAAGATCCCTCGCGCACAGACCGGCTTAGGAACGATCTTGGCCGCCTTGGAGTAATCCGGATCTTGCTCGTCGTTGAAATCCCTTTGAACCGTGGAACAGGGAACGATCCCAATGGCGGCCGCGCACTCTTCCAAAGCCGGCTCATTGGCCGACAGATCACCATTGTCGACTCTGGCTTGGGCCTCGGCCAGACTTTGAGGCACGGGATCGCCGAAGTCGCCGCTCAGGCCGGGAACTGACAGAAGCTCGGCTTCACAGCTTGCCTGCTCGAAGGAGGCGTTGCAAACGACGATCCTTTGGCAAAGGCTTTCAGCCAGCTGAAGAAACACCCGCTCCGGCTCGGCGACCGGCACCTGGCCGTCCTCGATGCTGACTTCGACCGGCTGCTCGGCGCCGTTCAAAAGCAAACGCAGCTCCAGCAGCTCGCCCTGGTCATCGAATCGCGATTCAATCACGACCTGGTTTCCATCGGAAAAGGTGGTTTCAAGCGAGAGCCTTCCACCCACTTGGAGAAAAGACTCGGAAACCGTCTCGAAGGATTCCGGATTCACCTGGGAAAGAAGCGCCGTCTCCTCTAAAAACTTGGAGACATAGAAGCCGGCCGACTCCCGGAGGACTAGGGTCAAAGTCTTGCCTTTTAGGTCGGGATTTCCGGTTTCGATGCCCCGGTTCGAAAGGCAAGCCGCCAAAAGGAGCAAAACCGCCGGGATTGCCGTTCTCATGCCGCGAAAAGCCCTCATCGCCGCCTCCCAGCCCGAGTCAGCTTGAAAAGTTGAATATTAAGGTGAGCCACCAAAGTTTTGGACCCGACTTGGCCTTGCTCCAGGATCGAATGAAGCTTGCGGCGGAACTTTTGGATCTCGGTCTTGGCCCGCCGAAAGTCCGCCTCGGACAAGGCCACCGTGAGAGCCGAAAACTCGCGGTCGGCCGCCCCGTCCCGCATGACCGACTCCGCCGCCAACTGGCTCATTCGAGCATGGAAGTTGGCCACCAGGACCGATCGAACCTCGTCCTCGGTCGTCAGCATCGGATCCAGCCGCTTGAGCTCACCGCTGCGGAGGAGCCGAATCAAGCCGATTTTCTTCAATTCGGCCACGGCCCGCTTGATTTGCTTGCGCCCGACCGGCGGGTGCAAAAGCTCTTGGAGCCACCGCAGATTCCTCGGCTCCGAAGTTTCAAGCCGTAAAGCTTCGAGGATGGCGACGCAGTGCCAATGGGAATATAGAAGGAATTGGGAGGCGGCCAAGGGCTTGGCAGCCCGGAATCGCCGGTCGCCGACGATCTCGCGGAAATATCGGTCTTTCTCTTCATTGGTCGAGGCCTGATTGAAGGCGACCAAGAGCTCGAAATAGCGCCGCTCCTTGACCGAGAGCCCGAATCCCTTGACGATGCTCTCGATTCCACCCTGGGCCAGGTTACGCTTCCGATCCATCACCAGCTTCAAAAAGGCGGAAGACTTGATTCCGGCCAGCCGGTTGAAGGAGCGATAGGAAAATCCGAGGCGCTGCTTTTTCAGCTCGGCAAAACGATCCCTGAGGTAGTCGCGATAATTCAAATAGCTGTAGACGGAAACCATCGGGATCCTCGATTAAAAAGGAAATCCCCCCGGGCCAGCGGCCCGAAGGGATTTTCCAAGGGATTAAAGCGCCAAAGCCTCGGTCAAGGCCTGCCAAACCGGGCTGGCCTTGGTCGTCGGCTCGACTTGCAGCGAGCAACCGCTCGCCCGGCCGTTGACGTCGATCTGACCGTCGATCGTCGTGGTCCCGTCGATACCATTGTCCTCGCAGGATCCCAGCGGATCTCCGTGCTTTTGGTGACCGTTGAGGTATCCCTGCAAGGAGGTGCAGATGGTATGGGGGTTGTTGTCCACATTGTGGCAGAAGCAGACTTGGCCGTCGTCGTTCAGGACGATGTCGCAATCGTTGTCGCAGAAATCGTCGTCGATGTCGTTGCCGTCATCGCACTGCTCGCCGCTCTCCACGACCCCGTTTCCGCAGAACTCGGGCTCGAGCAGGCAGGCGGCGCTGCAACCGTCGTCATCGAGGTTATTGCCGTCGTCGCATTGCTCGACGTTGAGCTCAACGATGCCGTCCCCGCAGATGTTCTCGGTGCAATTGTTCTTGCAGGAGTCGGTGTTGATGTCATTGCCGTCGTCGCATTGCTCGTTGGGGTCGAGGGTCCCGTTTCCGCAGCCGACCGGGATCTCGAATTGGCAAGTCGAATCGCAGCCGTCGCCGTTGAGCACGTTGCCGTCGTCGCATTCCTCGCCGTCCTCGACGAGGTCGTTGCCGCAGACCGGCCCCGGCTCCTCGACGAGACAATCGGAGTCGCAGCCGTCGCCGTCAGCGCTGTTTCCGTCGTCGCACTCTTCAACGCCGGTTTCGAGGATGCCGTCGCTGCAGATATTCTCGGAGCAGTTGTTTTTGCAAGCATCGCTGTTGTCGGCGTCGCCATCGTCGCATTGCTCGTCAGGATCGACGACCATGTCGCCGCAGACCGGATTCTCGTCGGCGCAGAAGGCGCTGCATCCGTCGCCGCCGACCTGATTGGCGTCGTCGCACTCTTCGACATCGGTCTCGACAACGCCGTCGCCGCATGAATTCTCGCTGCAATCCGATTTGCAGGCGTCGGTATCGATTCCGTTGCCGTCGTCGCACTCCTCATCGCCCTCGGGAACGCCGTTGCCGCAGACGATTTGGGCGCTGACCTGGCAGTCGGAGCTGCAGCCGTCGTCATCGAGGTTGTTGCCGTCGTCGCAGGCCTCGCTGCCGTGCTCCAGGACGCCGTCGCCGCAGATATTGGCAGTACAATCGTTTTTACAAGCGTCGTTGTTGTCGGCGTCGCCGTCGTCGCAGGCCTCGACCCCGGCCATCGGAATGCCGTCGCCACAGACGTTGGTCGTACAGTCGTTTTTGCAAGCGTCGTCATTGACATCGTTGCCGTCGTCGCACTGTTCGGGAGCGGCGACCAAGTTATCGCCGCAAACGGGGACCTCTTGGGCCCGGGCCTCATAGATTCCGGCGATCGCCAGACCCGCGGCCAGTGCGATCGCGAACAGAATCGATTTGAGTGCTTTGCAGTATGGTTCCATTGGAGCCTCCTGGTTAGAGGTTGAGTATTTCCAACCAGGGGTAACATTTTTCTCCTCTCGCTCATGATCGCCCCCGACAGGTCGCGGCATGAAAGATATCAGCTCAGCGGCTAGCCAAAGCGCGCTTCGCGCCGCTTGGCGGAAATAGAAGAGCGGCGAATTCGCCGCTCTTCTTGGGATGGGCCATGATGGACTCACAGGGAACCCCTAAATTTGGCCGACCTTCTCCAAGTACTCCATGTTCGAGACGACGATTCGCCGCCCCGCGAGAAGGATCGCGCCTTCATCTTTAAAATCTCTCAGCAATCGCATGACGGTCGCCGGCGTCGTCCCGATCATGCTGGCCAGCTCGTCTCGCGAAAGCCGGAGCGAGATCGAGCGTCCGTCGGCTTCATCGCGGCCATAGTCGCTCCCGAGCAGGGCCAAGGCCCGGGCCATCCGCTCGCGGACCCGGCCGTCGGCCAATCGGACCCGCTCTTCGTAGCTCGACGTCGTGCGACGGGCCAATTCGCCCGCGATGAAGAGGGACAGGGGCAAGCTATCGCCGACCAGGCTGAGGAGCCTTTCCCGCTCGATGAAAACCACCCGGCCGTCCTCCAGCATTTCGGCGCTGGTGGCGAATTCGCCGGACTCGAGGATGCATTCGGCGTTCAGCAGCTCGGCGGAGCCGGCGAAGAAGAGAATGTAAGGCCGGCCATTGCAGCCGGTTTTATAGACCTTGGCCCGGCCGGCTTCGAGGTAGTAGACGCCGAGGGCCGGGTGTCCCTCATGGAAAAGAACCTGTTTTCTGCGAACGGGAAAAAAGCTTCGGCCTTTCAATAGTTCGGTCAAGGGATTCGGCGGCTCATTTTCGGATTTGACACAGTTTATTCGCAAAAAAAGACTCATCTCGGCACCCGGATTTGTTTTCTCATTAGGTGTAAACCGCGAATTTTTTACTCACAATCGGGATTCACCGGGTTTACAGCTGGGGGATTCCCCCACCGGGAGAGGCCGCTTTACAAGCGCCGGCCGGACGCCTATAGAGGTCGGGTGTCCAAGGAAATCCAACAGCTTTTCACCCAGATTGCCCCGAGCTATGACTTCCTGAATCACTTCCTGAGCTTTTCGGTCGACAAGCGCTGGCGCGACAAGGTCGTCGCCGCCCTTGGAAAAGAAGCGCCGGGCCGGGTTCTCGATCTTTGCGCCGGCACCTTGGACCTGACCCAAAAAATCCTGAAGAAGTTCCCCAAGACCGAAGTCTTTGCCGCCGATTTCGCGGTCGCGATGCTCGAGGAAGGCCGCGGCAAAGTTCGGGGCCTGGCCAAGGCTCACCGCATCGGCGCCGATGGCCATCGCCTGCCCTTCGCCGAGCGAAGCTTCGACGCCGTGGTCTGCGCCTTCGGCATCCGCAACCTCGAGGAGAGAGAGAAGGCGGCCGGCGAGATTCGCCGCGTGATGAAGCCGGGAGCCAAGCTCGTCGTCCTGGAGTTCTTCCGGCCGGAACGGCTTTTCTCCAAGCTTTTTTACCGCACCTATGGCAAGTACGTCCTTCCTCGGATCGGTGGGGCGGTCTCGCGCCACCGCAAGGCTTACGAGTACCTCCAAAATTCGATCCAGCATTTCCTGAGCGTCGAGGAGTACAGCCGCTTGCTGCTGGATCACGGCTTCACTCGGCCGGAGGTCCTGCCGCTCTCCGGCGGCATTGCCCACCGGCTGGCGGCCACCGCCGGATAAGGCCCGCAACAGCGGCCGGGTTCGGACGATAAATCTCCGTTAGACGACAAGGGGCACCCATGATTCCGATCCTTCCGTTGCTGGCGGTTTCAGCCGCCGCGATCCTGCTCTCGGCCTGCAAAAGCCGGGAAGACTCCGAAACCGAGGCCCAGCTTCGCGAGGTGAGCATCGACCAAGCCGCCTCTCCCGGCACCGAGCCGCACCGTTTGATGACCAGCGCCGACCTCTGGACCAAGGCCCCGAATCAAAGATCCTCGATCCGCGAGCTTGAAGGTTATTGGGGAGAGCCGAAGCACCGCTCGCTCTTTTCTCCCGGCGCCCTCGATCAAGCCAAGGGCCTGATCGGCGGCCGGATCGCGGCCGGCGCCTACGTCCCCCAATTGCCCGCCAGCTTTTACCTGGATGAGGAGCTGGTCTCGGCGACGATGAGCTTCCACGTCCAAGACGATCGAAAGAGATATGGCCGAATCAGTGCGCCTTGGTTCCGGCTGACGCCGGCCTTCCAATATTGCGACGCTTCCGGAAAGGAAGTGGCCAAGGGCCAGGTCGAGCTGATCAGCGTCGGAACCACCATCTCCGTCACCGATCCCTCGGGCAAGCGGATCGGCAAAATTAAGGAAGAGATCTTCCAGAACTTCGGTTTCACCAACCGCTATACGATCCTCGACGCCCAAGACCGGGAGGTCGCCACCTCGGACAAATTGGAGCTGCTCAGCACTTCCTTCACCATCAAAGACAAGGCCGGCCAAGTCGTCGCGGAAATCTACCAGCCAGCCCTTCATTGCTGCACCGAACGATGGGCGGTCGAGGTCCAGGACTCCTCCAAGGTCGATTCCCGGCTGCTCGCTCTGCTCCCTCCCTTTAAGACCCTCAAGGACGCCGAGCGAAGACGCGAACAAGAGGAAACGGAACAAGAGGAGCGGAAAAATAATGCGGAGCGGGAAAAACAGGAGACGAAGCCCGCGGGGAAGCGCTAATTTCGGCGCTCATGAGCGCGATCGCCCAAGCCTATCTCAAAGTACGCTACACCCTGGAGCTGGTGAAATTCTCGCATAGTGTCTTTGCCCTGCCCTTCGCCTTGGCCTCCTTCCTGATCGAAACCGGTGGGCGTTTCAGCGTCGGCCTTCTGCTCTGGGTCGTCCTGGCCGTGGTGGCTGCCCGCACCGCCGCGATGGCTTTCAACCGGCTGGCCGACGCCCGTTTCGACGCCGAAAATCCGAGGACGAAAAACCGTCATATTCCCAGAAACTTATTGAGCAAAACTTATGTAATGCTTTTAACTTTGGCGGCCTCGGCCGGTTTCGTTTTTTGCGCTTGGAAAATCAACGCCTTGGCCTTCGCCCTGGCCACCCCCTGCCTGCTGCTGCTTTTCCTTTATTCCTTGGCCAAGCGCTTCACCGACTACACCCAGTTGGTCTTGGGTTTTTGCCTGGGGATGGCGCCGGTCGGGGCGGCGGTGGCCGCGGTCGGACGCATCACTCCGGGCTCGCTGATCCTGGGAATGGGGGTGCTCCTCTGGGTGGCCGGCTTCGACCTGCTCTATGCGCTGCAAGACCTCGAATTCGACCGCCGCCAGGGGCTTCGCTCCCTCCCGGCCAAGCTGGGCCCCAAAAAGACCTTGGTCCTGGCCGCCGGCCTCCATGCCTTGTTTTTGGGCTTTTTGGCCGCTTATGGGCTTTATCAGGGTCTGGGCTGGATCTATTGGGCCGGTCTCGCCGTCAGCGCAGGCTTCCTGCTCTGGCAGCATTGGCTGATCCAGGAGGGGCTTCACCGGATCAACGCCGCGTTCTTTACAGCCAATGGGCTGCTCAGCCTGTTTTTTCTTTTATTTGTGACGCTGGATCTGTACTTCTAGCTGGCGCCGGGCTAAAGCCTGCTTGACTTAGAGGGCCGGCATCGACTAGGTCATCCGCCTCTTATAGAAGGTTCCTTAGGAAATGAAAAAAGCTCCCAAACGCGTCCCGCTCAAGGCTCCGGCGCCCAAAGATCAGAAGGCCTTGCTCAAGTCCCTCCTCAAACAGATGGACGAGCTCCTGGTCACCAATCGCCGACAAAGCCAAGAAGTCCAGATGCTGAAGGAAGAAGTCGAAGGCCTGCGCCGCGACCTTTCGATCACGATGGAATCGCTGGCCGAGCTGCCCTACGTCAACGGGACCTTGCACTAAAGAGGAGATTGACCATGCCCCGCATGTGCCAAATTTGCAAAAAAACCGCCCTGGCCGGAAACATCGTCAGCCACGCCAACAACAAGTCCCACACCAAGAGCCAGCCCAACTTGCAAAAGGTTCGCGCGGTTTTTGAAGGGAAGGTGCAAAAGATCAGCGTCTGCACCCGCTGCTTGCGCTCCGGCAAAGTGACGAAAGCCGCCTAGCGGCTTTCATCATCCTGCCACCAAACTCACCTTTTCCAACAAATGACCCCGAAGCCGGCGCCCAAGATCGGCTTCGTCGAGGAAACGCAACACATTGTGGTATTCCCGAAGCGCCCTGCCTTTCAGCTGGAGCCGGGCGATCATCTTTTCTCGCAGCAGTGAATCCCAAGCCATGTGGTGGATCTCGAGCCGGCCGGGCCAGCGCCGAATCCCGGGAGCTGGAAACTCCAGATAGGGATAAACCCGCCGGAAAAAGCGCCGCAAGCGCGCTGACCGGAAGCGATCGACCAAGTTCAAGAAGCTGTACTCGAGTTGTGCGGCGATGCGTCCGAACTCCCTATCCAGCCCATGATGGCCGTTGATCAGCGTAAAGCGGCCCTTGAAAGCCACCACCTTTCGGTCCCAACCCTTCCGAATCAGGCGGGTCAAGGGATAAGCCCAGGGGAAAAGCTCGTCGAGGCTCCTGGCTTCGTCGATTTCGGCGAAGGGCGGGTCGAGACTGAAGCGGTCGAGCAAATTGCCGATCACCGCGTTGTAGCCGCCGCGGTCGCACTCCGCGAAAAAAGCCACCGCGTCGCCGCCGGGAAACTTGATGAACTCGTCGGAGTCCACCGGCAGGCACCAATGGTTGGAGCCGGAGAGCTCCTGGACCAAGGAGTTCAGGAGGCGGAATTGGAGATCCTTCACCGAGAACGGCTCGTCCACGACATGGCGAATGACGGCACCGTGGGATTCGGCCAGGGCTCGATACTCGGCCACCTTGGCCATGTCGCCCCGGCCGGTGTGAAGATCGAAGATGAAGTCGCGAATTCCGCTCGCCCGGTAATGCTCCAGGAACTTTCGGAACAGCGCAAAATTCAAGATATGGGGATCGACGCCGACTAAGGCATAGAGGGTGATCATGCCATTCCCTTCCTAGGAACGGATCTGGTCGACCGAGATGACGCCGGCCAAGCTCTCCAAGGCTCGGACCACGTCTTGGAGCTGATGGCGATTGCGGATGTCGAGCACGAAGATGTTGATCGCCTTTTGATCGTTGCTGGTGCGAATGTTGGCCTGGGAGATGTTGACCCCCAGGTTGCTGATGGTCTTGGTCATCGAGGCCAAGATCCCCGGCCGGTCGACGCTGACCGCCCGGACCTTGGCCTGATGGTTGAGCTCGCTCGACTCGTCCCAGCCGACCTCGACCCGGCGGTCGGGATCGGTGGCCATGACCTTGGCGCAGTCGACGGTGTGGACGGTGACGCCGCGGCCCCGGGTGATGAAGCCGGTGATGCTGTCGCCGGGCAAGGGGTTGCAGCACTTGCCCATGCTCACCAGGACGTCATTCAAGCCGCCGACCTTGATCGCGCTCTTCGAGCGCTTCTTCACCTTCTGGAACATTTCGCCCAAGACGCCGGAGGCCGGCGACGGCTCGGGAGCTTGGGGCTTCTGCATCAACTCGGCCGGCAGCAGCTTGACGGTCACGTGATGGGGCGAAATCTTCCCGTAGCCGACCTGGGCGATGAGCGACTCGACGTTCTTGAGGCCGAATTCCCGCGCCGCCTGGAGCAGGTTGTCCTCCTTGAGGTATTTGCCGGGCGTCACACCGTGGTGCTCGATCTCCTTCTCCAGCAATTCCTTGCCCAGGCTGAGGGCCCGGTCGCGCTGCTCGTCCCGGATCTGTTGCCGGATCTTGGCCTTGGCCCGGGAAGTCTTGACGAAGCGCAGCCAGTCCCGGTTAGGCTTGGAGCCGCTCCGAGTCAGCACCTGGACGGTGTCGCCGCTCTTCAAGATATAATCGAGCGGGACGATCTTGTCGTTGACCTTGGCCCCGACGCACTGATTGCCGACGTCGCTGTGGATGCTGAAGGCGAAATCGATCGGCGTCGAGCCGTAGGGCAGCTCCTTGAGCTGACCCTTGGGCGTGAAAACGTAGACGTCGGTGGCGAAGAGGTCGAGCTTGACGGTGTCGAGGAATTCGGCCGGGTCTTTCAAGTCTTTCTGCAAGTCGAGCAGCTCGCGAAGCCATTGGAACTTGGCTTGGTCGTTCTGGGAGATCGACCCGTCTTCCTTGTAGGTCCAGTGGGCCGCGATCCCCTTCTCCGCGATTTCGTGCATCTCCAGGGTCCGGATCTGAAACTCGACCCGTTCGCCGTCGAGACAGACGACGGTGGTGTGGAGTGAGCGGTAATTGTTGACCTTGGGCATCGCGATGTAATCCTTGAAGCGGCCCGGCACCGGTTTCCATAGCTCGTGGAGCACGCCCAAGACCTCGTAGCATTGGCGGATGTTGTCGACGATGATCCGAAAGGCCAGGATGTCGTGGACTTGGTCGAAGGCGATGTTCTGGCTCTCCATCTTGCGGTAGATGCTGTAGACGTGCTTGACCCGGCCCGATATCCGGGCCGACACATTGTACTCCTTCAGCTTCTGCTCGACGATTTCGCGGACCCGGTCCATGTAGGCCTCGCGCTGCTGGCGTTCGACGTCGACTTGGTGATGGATGAAGCCGTAGATCTCGGGCTTGAGGTAGCGAAGCGAGAGATCCTCGAGCTCGACTTTCATCCACTGGATGCCGAGCCGATTGGCCAGCGGCGCGTAGATCTCGACCGTCTCCTTGGCGATCTTGGTCTGGCGCTCGACGCTCAAGTGCTGGAGAGTCCTCATGTTGTTGAGTCGGTCGGCCAGCTTGATCAGGATCACCCGGATGTCGACGGCCATCGCCAGCATCATCTTGCGGAAGTTCTCGGCCTGCTTTTCCTCGCTCGAGGAAAATTTGATCTTGGAGAGCTTGGTCACGCCGTCGACCAGCAAGGCGATCTCGGGACCGAACTCCTTCTTGATCTCGTCGATCGGGATCAAGGTGTCTTCGACGGTGTCGTGGAGCAGGCCGGCGGCGATCGAAGCGGCATCGAGCTGCATCTGGGCCAGGATGGCGGCGACCTCGACCGGGTGGATGAAATAAGGATCGCCGGAGCAGCGTTTCTGTCCCTCGTGGACTTTGCGCGAAAACTCGTAGGCCTTCGCCAGCATGGCGCTGTCGGCCTTGGGATTGTAGCTTTGGACCGATTGGACGAGTTCTTGACTGGAGATCATGCGCGATTCTGTTTCACTTCGCAAAAAGCGTTTGCTGCACGGCCGGAGCATTCCGGCCTTGCGTTAAGCCTCCCGTCGGGAGGCGATGATTCCTTTTAGCTCGCGCCGGGCCTCGGCCAGGTCGCGATTTTCCACGACATAATCGTAGTGGCTGCTCTGCTCGATCTCGTGCTCGGCCCGCTCGATGCGCCGGGCAATGACCTCGGGGGAATCGGTCCCCCGGCTGGTCAAGCGCTTGCGCAGCTCCTCCAATGAAGGGGGCTTGATGAAGATCAGCACCGCCTCGGGATAGAGAGCCTTCAGCTGGATGGCCCCCTGAGTGTCGAGGTCCAGCAGGACGTCGTGCCCTTCCCGGAGCCGGCTTTCGATGGGCTCCCGCGGCGTCCCGTAGGATTGGCCGTGAACCTGGGCCCACTCCAGAAATTGGTCATTTTCCAGCATCTTATCGAATTCGGCCCGGGAGAGAAACCGATAGTCTCGGCCCTCGACCTCGCCGGCCCGCGGCGGGCGGGTGGTGGCGCTGACCGAGAAAAAAAGCCCCATTTCCCGCTCTAAATCGCGGCAAAGGGTGGTTTTCCCGGTGCCGGAAGCCCCCGAAACGACGAATAGGCGGCCTTTTCTTTGATGGCTTTCCTTCATATCTGCCTTGCAGAGCCTCGACATCACTCCACGTTCTGCACCTGCTCCCTTATCTTCTCCAAACTGTGCTTGCAGTTGACCACCCGCTGGGAAATCTCGGCGCTTTGGGCCTTGGCGCTCAGGGTGTTGGCCTCGCGGTTCATCTCTTGAAGCAGGAAATCGAGCTTGCGGCCGAGCGGTCCCGACTCCCGGAGGATCTCGTGGAAATGCCCGAAATGATGCTGGAGCCGCTGCAGCTCCTCGCTGATGTCGGTGCGGTCGACGAAATAGGCCACCTCTTGGGCGAGGCGCTGGGGATCGAGCTCGACGCCCTGGGCCAGCTTGGCGATCCGCTCCTCGAGCTGGCGGCGGTGGTGCTCGACGTTGTCGGGCACTTTGCCGACGATGACCTTCACTTCGCGGTCGAGGATTCCGATCTCCGATTTCAGGAAGCGCAGGATGCCCTCGCCTTCCCGCTCCCGCATTTTCTCGAGGGCGGCGAAGGATTTCTTAAGCAGGACCTCGAGCTGTTTCCACAGCTTCTCGAGGTCTTCTTCCTCTTCGGTAATGACGACGTCGGGCAAGGTCAGGAGCACGTTCAAGCCGACCTCCTCGCCGATCTTGAGGCTCTTGGCCGCTTCCTTCAGGGTTTTATGGTAGGCCTTGAGCTTCGCCAAATCGACCCGGGCGGGAACCTCGCGGACAGCGCCGGGCTCTTCCTTGACCAGGATGTCGATGCGGCCCCGGGAGAAAAAAATTTTGGCGGCTTCGGAAATCTTGCCTTCGAGGAAGGAGAAGCGGGGCGACAGCCGTAGGTTGACCTCGCAAAACTTGTGATTGACGCTCTTGGTCTCCACCACGACCCGGCGATCCCCCACCTTGCCCTGGGCGATGCCGTACCCGGTCATACTCTTGATCATCTTCGCTCCTTGCTACCCTCTCCCCTGCGGGAGAGGAAAAGATCTAACCCGTAGACCAGCTCAGGAGCAAGCGAACAAAATTATGCGAAATGCTTGGGGATTTTATTTGTAGGCAAAGACCATCTTGGTGCCGCCGACCTCGACCAAGTCGCCGTTTTGGAGGCTTTTGGACTCGACCTCCTCGCCGTTGACGAAGGTGCCGTTCTTGCTGACCAGGTCGAGGACGCCGGCGCCGTTGCTGTCGTGAAAAATCATGGCGTGGAGGCGGGAGATCGCCGGGTCGTCCAGAACCAGGTCGGGGAGGCGCTTGAAATTCCCGATGGTGTCGGTCGAGGCCTCCTGGTTGATCTTCTTGTCCTGGGGGGACTTCTTGGCGATGTAGTTCATGATGAGCTTCTTGGTGAAGTCATCGAGCGACATCGTGAAATCCATGCTGAAAACTTGAGTCTTGTTGATGTCGTCGAGGCTGCGGCCGATGGCCTTGCAGGTTCCCTCGGGCAATTTGACGACCTGGCCCTTGTTCTTGCCCTCGGTGATCTCGAAAACGGCAACGACGCGCTTCCCTCCGGACATGGACGAACCTCCCTCTCTTAGGGGGAAAGCTTCGTCTTCCAGCATGACCGGGATGTCGCCTTGCACCGGGTAGAGCAATTCGCAATGCTTGCAGACAATCCCCTGCTTTCCCGTGTCGTAGCTTACCTTAGCCCGGCAACGCGGGCATACTAAAATTTCGAGCAGTTCCGGGCGGACCGTCATCCTACTTGGCCGCTCCTCCGCCGCCGGAGTTGAAGGCCTGGATCACCTGGGCGGTGAGATCGGTGGCTCCCGGCGCGTAAAGCACGGCGTCTTGGGAGGTTTCGAAGATCAGGTTGTAGCCGCCCTTTTGGCCGACCGATTGGACGGCGCCGCGGAGGCGAACGATGATGCTCTGGGTGAGCTCAGCTTCCTTGGTGGCGATCTCGTTGCGGAATTGGCCGAGGGTCTTTTGCAGATCGAGGAACTTGTCGCGGTACTCCGCTTCCTTGGCCTTGAAGGCCTCGGCGCTGAGGGCGGCTCGTTGGTTTTCGAGCTGGTCCTTGAGAGCCTTGAGCGAATCCTGCTTGGCGGTGAGGGCGTTTTGCTTCTGGTCGAATTGGGCCTTGAGCTGAGCCTTGGCGCGCTTGCCCTCTTCGACGTCATTGAGGGCTTTTTGGAAATCGACCAAGCCGATCTTGAGCGCTTGGGCCTGGGCCACGGCGTGCATCGAAAATAGTAAAACCGCGGCCAGCAAGTACTTCCATCGTTTCATATCGTCTCGTCCTCCTTCAAGGAACCAAGGGATTGTTCAGCGGACGTTTGGCACAAGTCCAAGCGTTCGGCTACCTAAAAAAATGACCCGATCGTGAAATTGAACACGCTTCGTTTTTCGCCTTCATGGCGCTTGAACGGGAAGCCCCATTCGAAGCGCAAGGGGCCAAAAGGCGACAGCCAACGAACCCCGGCCCCGAAATCGGCCCGCATCTTGAGAGGGTTCATATCCTCGTCCTCGGCGTAGGCGTTGCCGGCATCGACGAACACGACCCCCCGGAAGCCGGCCGCGTCATAGATGGGGAACTCATACTCGAGGTTAAAGATCAGCATTTTATTTCCGCCATAGACGAAATCCTGGTCTTTTCCGGTGATTCCATCGGGAATGGTGATGCTGGGGCCGACCGACCGGAACTCATAACCGCGCAAGCTATTGATACCACCGGTGAAGAAACGCTCGAAAAGCGGAACCGGTTCATCGTTCAGCGATTTAATCCAGCCGATCCGGCCGTTGAACTTGAGGACCGAGTTCTTCCAGAGCGGGACAAAGACCCGGGCATTGCCGGAAAGCCGAAGGAAATCGACGTCGCCGCCCAGGCCGTTGCCGGCGTATTCCATGGTGCCGTTGAAATAGGTTCCCTTGGTCGTGATGATCGGGTTGTTTCGGGTGTCGCGGTTGATCTGGGCGACCAAGCTCGAGGAGAGGCCGTCGGCGTTCAACCGGAAGAACTCGGGAACGATCAGATCGAAGTCGTCGAGGCTGACGTCCTCGATCCGATAACCCACGCTAAAGGAGCTGAAATCGAAGATGCGGCGGCCGAAGTCGATCTCACCGCCGAAGGATTTACGGCGGAAGTCCTCGTAGTTGCTGGTGATCCGGAATCCGTTGACCTGGAGGATCCAGTTGCTGTCGAGGAAATAAGGGTCGGTGTACATGACCGAGAACTGCTGGCGCTTGCCCGACAGCTCGGCGTTGATCGACCCATTGATGCCCAAACCCATGAAGTTGTTCTTCGAAACCGAGGCCGTGAAGAGGAAGCTCTCGGCCGAGCTGAAACCGGCGCCGACGCTGAAGGTCCCAGTCGGCTTCTCCTTGACGTTGATATTGAGGACCAGCTTGTCGTCGGAGGAGCCGCGCGGCGTCGAAACCTCGACCGTTTCGAAGAAGCCGAGCTGCTCGAGCTTGCGCTTGGACAAGCGGACCAAGCTTTCGTTGTAGAGGCTGTTCTCCACCACCCGCAGCTCGCGCCGGATGACCTTGTCGCGGGTGATCGTGTTGCCGGTGATGTTGATCCGCTCGATGTAGACCCGCTGCCCCTTGTCGACCGCGAAATTGATATCGGCGGTCTTGGAGGCGTCGTCCAAGTTGGTCTCGGGGTTGATGTTGGCGAAGGCATAGCCTTGGTTGCCGTAGAACTCGGTCAGCTTTTGGAGGTCGCCCTCCATGATCTTTTGGCTGTAAAGGTTGCCCTTCATCGTGTCGAGCTTGGTGAAGAGCTCTTCCTTGGTCGTCAGGATGTCGCCCGAGAAGCTGATGTTGCCGATGCGGTAAGGATCGCCCTCATCGATGAAATAGGTCAGGATGAGCCCTTCCTTCTCCGAGGAATATTCGACCTTGGGCTGACCCACCCGGATCTTCATGTAGCCCTTGTTGAGGTAGTTGTAGGTGATCAGGGCGATGTCCTGGTCGACCAGCTCTTCCTGATATTTGCCGGACCCGGTCAGGAAGGAGAGGAAATTTTTCTTCTTGGTGCGGATCATGCCGCGAAGCTTGCGGTCGCTGAAGACGGTGTTGCCCTCGAAGTTGATGCCTTTGACGACCTCGCCCTTGGTCTCCTTGATCTTGAAGACCAAGTTCTTGCCATGGGTCTCGGTCTGGATCACCGTCCCGCCGTAACCTTCCTTGCTGTAGATCTCCTTGATCGCCTCGATCGACTGGGCGATCTTTTTGTTGTCGGGCGGCGCATTGACCTTGACCGTGATCGCCTCGCGGATCTTGTTCTCGCCGACCTTCTTGTTGCCCTCGATGACGATCTTCTCGATCGGCTCCTTCTCGATGACCAGGAAGGTCAGCTTGACCCCGCCGGCGGCCGAGGACTTGTCGACCTCGACGTCCTCGAAGAAGCCGAGCTTGTAGATCCGGGCCACGTCCTCGCTGACCAGCTCCCGCGAGTAGACGCCGCCTTTCTGCGAATGAATCTGCGAAAGGATGAGCTGGGATTCGATGGTTCGGTTACCCTGGACCGCGATGTCGGCGATTCGCTCCTGCCCCCAAGCCGGGGCCGCCGCGAAAAACCCAATAATCAGGAAAAATAAAACTCTCTTCATGGATGCTTTTCGAACCGGGTGACTCGTCCGTCTGCCATTCGGACGCCCCGCGGTAGCCTTTGGGCCAACCTTTCATTGTGGGTGACGATCACCAAAGTCATGCGGCGTTCGTCGTGCAGGTCTAACATCAGGTCGGCCACCTCGTCGCCGGTTCGGCTGTCGAGGTTGCCGGTGGGCTCGTCGGCAAAGAGCACCTTGGGCTTCATGACCAGGGCCCGGGCGATGGCGACCCGCTGCTGCTCGCCGCCGGACAACTCCGAGGGCCGGTGCTTCAACCGGTCTTTCAAACCGACCTTGGCCAACAGAGCTTCGGCGGCCGCCGCGGCCTCGGCCTTGGGCTGGCCCCCGATCAAGCCCGGGAGCATGACGTTCTCGAGGGCGCTCAGCATCGGTAGCAGATGGTGAAACTGGAAAACGAAACCCATCGTCCGGTTGCGGAACCCGCTCAGCTCGGCGTCGCGGCGCTGAAACCAGTCGACACCCTCGAACGTCACCCGGCCTTCGCTGGGTTTATCCAAGGTGCCCAAGAGATGCAGCAAAGTCGACTTTCCGGCCCCCGAGGCCCCCAGCACCGCCAGCGCTTCGCCGGCTTCGATGTCCAGATCGAGGCCTTTCAACACCTCCACCCGCTCGGCGCCTTCGCCGTAGCTCTTGTGGAGGTTTCTCGCTTCGATCTGCACCGCCATTCTTACAAATCCAGTCCGCTGCGCTTCAGCCGAGAAACCCCGACCAGGCTTGCGACCAAAGTCACCGCCAGGGTGACCGCTCCAACCGTCAGCGCCACCTCCGGCGACCATTCGACCGGCAGGCGCTCCACGAGATAAACTTCCTTCTCCAACTTCAGCCACTCGGTCCTTTGGACCAACCAAGCGATTCCGGCGCCCAATCCAATTCCCAAAATCCCGCCGACCGCTCCGATCGCCAAACCCTGGTAGGCGAAGACCCGCTGGAGCCCGCCGACCGTGGCGCCCAAGGAGCGGAGGATCGAAATCTCCCGGGCCTTGTCGAAGATCATCAGGAGAAGCACTCCGACGATGTTGAAGGAGGCCACCGCCACCACCATCGCCATGATGATCAAGAACATCAGCCGCTCTTTGTGCAGCGCCGAAAAAAGCGGCCCATTCAATCGCTGCCAGCTTACCGCCTGATAAGCCGGGCTCAGCCCGGCTTCCAAATTCTCGGCGATCGCTTCGGCCGCGGCGGGATCCCGAATCACCATTTCGATCCCGCTGGCCCGCCCTTCCGCCTCCAGCAAGCCTTGCAGAGTCTGCAAATCGACGAAAGCGAAGCCGTGGTCGTATTCGTAAAGACCGGTGCTGAAAACTCCAGTCACCTCGAAGGTCCGGAAATTTTCTTCGCCGCCTTTTTCGGCGCCGCGCTTCGGAAGAAAAATCTTCAGCGTGCTGCCGAGTCCTTCGACCTCGAGCTCTTTCGCCAGATCCGAACCTAAAACCAGCGCCGGAAGACCCTTGTCGGTTTTCAGCAGATCTTCAATCTTTGCGGGTACTTGCGTCCTGCTGAAAGGGCGCACCTTTACAGCATAGACCCTGTTAAAGGTCAAGGGATCGATTCCCTTCAAAACCGCGCCTTTAACGCGGCCCTTGGCGACGAGAAGGCCTTCCCTGTACAAAAATGGAGTGCCGCCGCGATAATCGGCTCCGAGCTTCGCCTGGATGGCTTTTTCCTCGGCCGGGATGTCTTCCATCTCACCCTGCTTGAGCAGCACCAGATGGGCGTTGAAGCCCAGGATGCTTTCGCGGAAGACTTTTTCGAAGCCGCTCATCACCGATTGAGTCAAAGTCAGGGTCGCCACGCCCAAGGCCACGCCGAAAACCGCCAGGCGCAAAACCAGGCGAATGCCGCGCTTGGCGGGGCTGCGCAGGTATTTCTCGGCGAGAAAAATTTTCCAGCTCATCGCGAGAACTCCCTATTCCCCCCTTTGAAAAAGGGGGGCCAGGGGGGATTTGAAAAAGCACCGCGGTTTTGGCTTCGGTGCATTGTGCTCAACTCCATCGCTTTAAATCCCCCCTTCCCCCCTTTTTCA
>DATEDP010000156.1 GCA_035281585.1 bacterium | reverse complement strand
CATCTTGGATTATTTAGTGACCTCCGGCTCCGCCGGCAATAAGCTCTTGGTGGCGGTTCGGATGCGCGACCAGGGCTTCTTCGAAGGGGTGGGGAAGAAGAAGGACTCGGTCCTGCTGGTCTATGATTTAAATTGACAGGCAAGGCCTGTCATCCCGAGCGCCAGCGAGGGATCCCATACCCACCAACGAGGTATGGGATTCCTCGCTTCGCTCGGAATGACATTCGGCGGTGTAGCTCAGTTGGTTAGAGCAGACGGTTCATATCCGTCGTGTCCGGGGTTCGAATCCCTGCACCGCCATTATTCGCCGACACGGGCAAAGCCCGTATCGGCTAAAGCCCAGGGGGCGAAGCTTCTCCCCCTTCAACCCCCAAAAGACGGGGGAGGGGATAAACCGCATCGTTAGTATGCGGTTTTTTTCTTTATGAGCCAGGAACTACCCAAGATCGCCATCGTCGGCCGGCCCAACGTCGGCAAGTCGACGCTCTTCAACCGCCTGATCGGGCGGCGCCAAGCCATCGTCGACGACATTCCCGGCGTCACCCGCGACCGCCAGTACGGCGTCAGCGATTGGGGTCGCCGGAAATTCCGGGTCATCGACACCGGCGGCTTCGTTCCCGAAGCCGGCGGCGACAGTCTGGAGAAGAACGTCCGCGAGCAGGCTCTCTTGGCGGTGGAAGAGGCCGACGTCGTGGTCTTCGCGGTCGACGGCCGCTTCGGCCTGACCCCGGCCGAGGAGTCCTTGGCCAAGCTCCTGCGCAAGCAGAAGAAGCCGGTCATCCTGGCGGTCAATAAGATCGACTCCGCCGAGCAGGAGAGCAAGGTCGCCGAGTTCTATCGCCTCGGCTTCGACAAGACCGTCGGCGTCTCGGCCGAGACCAGCCGCGGCGTCAGCGACATGCTCGACGCCTTGGTCGAAGCGCTGCCGGAGACGGCGCCGAGCGAAGAGACCAGCACCGACCTCAAGCTGGCCATCTTAGGCCGGCCCAACGTCGGCAAATCGACGCTGCTCAACGCCCTGATGGGCGAGGAGCGGGCGGTGGTCCACCACCAAGCCGGGACCACCCGGGACCCGCTCAACATCCGTTTGAACCGCGGAACCCGGACCCTGGAAATCATCGACACCGCCGGCATCCGCCGCAAGTCCCAGGCCGAGGGCAAGCTCGAGAAGGTCTCGGTCCTCAAGGCCCTGAAGACCGCCGAGAAGTCGCACTTGGTGCTGGTCGTGATCGACGCCGCGCTCGGCCTCACCGCCCAGGACGCCAAGGTCCTGACCTATGCCGAGGAGCGGGGAAGGGCGGTGATCTTGGTCCTCAACAAATGGGACTTGGTTCCGGCCGGCACCAAGATCAAGGATTACAAAGAGGCGATCTTCTCCAAGTACAAGCGGCTGAGCTATGTTCCGGCCATCGCGATCTCGGCCAAGCTCCGCCGGGGGATGAAGAACCTCTTCGAGCTGATCGACCGGACCATTGAGAACTTCCAGCGCCGGGTCGGCACCGGCGAGCTCAACCGGGTCTTTCAGAAGGCCCTCCGTTCCCATCCGGTCCCGACCGAGGGCGGGCAAAACGTCCAGATCTACTATGCCACCCAGTCGGGCTGGTCGCCGCCGACCTTCGTCCTTTTCTCCAATCGGCCAAAACTTGTGAAAGAATCCTATTTACGATATCTAGAGAGGACTTTCCGCGAGCATTTCGATTTCGAAGGCGCGCCGATCCGCTGGCTATTGCGAAAGAAGTAGCCAGGGGCTTCAGCCCCGCCAACGGCGCGCAGCGCCGTCAACGTCGCAAATCACAATGGCGCTGGTGCGCCAGGACGGGGCTAAAGCCCCTCGCTACGAAAGAGACCCGAGGCCCTTGGAACGAATTAGCCAATCCGCCCGAAACATCTACCGAGTCTTCCGCATCGCGTTCCATGAGTTCGGCGTCGACGACGGCTTCAACCTTTCGGCCAGCCTGGCCTTCTTCACCATCCTCTGCGCGACGCCGCTGATCCTGATCGTCATCTCGGTGGTCGGCCACCTGATCGGCCAGTCCGAATCCTTCTTCCAGCAGATCAGCGCCTGGGTCGAGATGACCATCCCCAGCGCCGGGCCCGATTTCATGACCTTGCTGCGCAGCCTGGTCGACAAGAAGCTGACCAGCGGCTGGATCGGGATCGCCTTCCTCTTTTTCGTCGCTTCCTTTCTCTTCACCAACATCGAGCATCTCCTCGACAAGGTCCTGAAGAGCGGCAAGAAGCGCAACTTCTGGCACAGCCGGGCCCTCTCGATCGGCTTGATCTTTTTCACCGCCTTGCTCTTCTTCGTCCCGAGCCAGGTCAACCTGCTCACCACTCTGCTGCCGGAGCGTTTCGGCGTGCCCGGCGAGCTTTTCGCCTGGTTCCGCGGCGACGTCGCCTACTTCATCGCCCACGTGGTGATCTTCTTCCTGCTGGTCCGGGTGGTGCCCAACCGCGACATGCACTCCAAAGAGATTCTCCTGGGCGGGCTGTTGTTCGGCGTCCTGACCCTGGTCGCCCGGGTGCTGTTCCGCTGGTACATGGTCTGGGCCATCGAGCGCTACAGCTTCGTCTACGGCTCTCTGACCATCCTGGTCATACTTGTGCTTTGGATTTATTACTGGAGCGTGATTTTTGTTTTTTGCGCGGAAGTAGTGTCCGCGCTGGAGAAATTGTTTGAGCGAGAAGCTCCCGCCGAATGATCCAATAGACCCGCTTCTTCATCAAAAATTCGACGTGGCCGACGTCGCTGAGCTCGATGTTCTTGACGTCGGGACTCTCCGGCAAGACCGGGCTGGGATGGGGGCAGACGTTGTCGCCCTTGGAGAAGACCGAGACCAGCTTGACGCCCTTGGGCCAGGCCTCGCGGTTGATCCGCCGGATGAAGGGCGACATCGGCGTCATCTGGCGGATGCTCTCGGTGAGGAAGGCCAGCGGAGTGAGCAGGCCGAGCATGGCCCAGGGATTGCCGTTGTGGGGCGTGCCCAGGGTGATGAGCTGCTTGACCCGGCGATGGCCTTCAAAGTTCTGGACGTAACAGCGGCCGATCAATCCACCCTTGCTGTGGCCGATCACGGTGAGGCGGTCCTGGATCGAGTAGCGTTTGTAGAGCTTTTCGATCTTGTCGGAGACGTGCTTGGCCAAGACCGGAATGGGCTTGGTGTTGAAAGTGTCGAAGATGCCGCCCAAGTTGAGGCTGAAGACGCTGAAGTCGTCGCGGCGCAGCCGCTTCTCCAGCAGATGGAGGACCCGGCGGGTGCCGCCGTAGCCGTGGAGCAGGAGGACCGGGTTGCGCACCGACTCGAAATTGGTCAGCCGCTCGACTTTGTTCCCCTCGAAGGCGAGGCGGAAGTAGTTCACCGTGCTCTCGGTCTGGCGGCCGATGCGGCGGATGTAGCGTTGCAACCCTTTAAGACCCATTTTAATCCCGGCTCCAACTTACCCGAGCCATCTTTTCCCCACGCGACCATTGGTATTCGACCTCGCCGCGGAAGGCCCGCTTAAGGCTCTTGCCCAAACGCTGAGCCAGCTTCTCGTGGGTGGTGCTGACCAGAAGACCGTGACCGTTGCCCTCGATCTCGATGATCCGCTCCAGGGGATTGAGACCCATGGCCCTTTTCTCTTCGTTGCGCAGCAGGTTGAGAATTTCTTGGCGGTGGTGGGCGAGGAAGCTTCCGCTGAGTTGGACGAAGCCGGAAGCGAAGTGATCGCGGATCTTTTCACAGGCCGGACAGAGGACGGCCTCGCTTTGCTTGGCCTTGGTCAGCGCCTGGAGCTTCTCTTCATCGAAGAACCAATGCTTGTTGTGATAAATCGCCCGGCACTGGCGGCAGTGGGCTAGGTCTTTGGGATGGGCCTTGTTCCAATAGGCATCGTGCGAGTCTTGGCCATTCCGCTCCTGAACCCTGAGACGACCTTTGCCCTTCATAGCAACCTCGTCATTTTAAAGACCCTTCCTCATGCCCTTACCCAAAAACCCCCTAATATCTTAATTTTAGACGACGAACGCGGTGAGTCAAGGTAGTTTAAGCGTGGAGAATGACCCATGGAAAAGCTCTATCGTCCCATCGACCATACCGGCGACCTGGGGGTTGAGATCGAGGCCCCCGATTTCGAGGAGCTGGTCCGCCGGGCTTCCCTGGCCCTTACCGACACCCTGGTTGAGGCCGACCTTGTCCGGGGAAACCGGACCCTCCATTGGACGGTGGAGGCCGGCACCGAGGAGGGCCTATTGGTCGGCCAGCTCCAGGAAATCCTCTTCCGGATGGACGCCGAGGGGCTGGTCTTCGGTGATTTCAAGATCGAACGGCTCTCGCCCCGGAGCCTGAGCTGCAGGGCGGCCGGCGAGCCGCTGGACCGCGAGCGCCATGGTTTCAAAACCGAAATTAAGGCCGTCACTTACCACGGTCTCAAGATCGGGGAGCGCGGAGGAAAAAAGACCGCCCGCCTCATCTTCGACGTGTAAAATGGCTCCGTGAGCTTATCCGCCGATATCGAAAAAGTGAACGACTTTGAGTACCGACTGCCCAAGCGGGGGGCAATGCGGGCCGACGGCGTGGTCTTCGCCTCGCCGGCGATGATGCGCGGCCTGGGCGGCGATCCCAGTCTCGATCAGGTCCGCAACGTCGCGACCTTGCCCGGCATCGTCGGGTCTTCTTTCGCCATGCCCGACATCCACTGGGGCTACGGCTTTCCGATCGGCGGGGTGGCCGGCTTCGATGCCGAGCGCGGCATCGTCTCGCCGGGCGGCGTCGGTTACGACATCAACTGCGGCGTTCGCCTGCTCAAGACCGGCCTCGATCGATCCGAGATCGCCGACAAAGTCCACCGTTTGACCTCGGCTCTCTTTTCTTTCATCCCGGCCGGCGTCGGCTCGCATCGCTTGGGTCACGGCTTTTCCAAGGAAGACTACGCGGGGATCCTGCGCGACGGCGCCCGCTGGGCGGTGGAGCGGGGCCAGGGCGAGGGCGAGGACCTGAGCTACATCGAAGAAGGCGGGCGCCTGCCCCAAGCCGATCCGGAAGGGGTCAGCGGGCGGGCCCGGGAGCGGGGCATGAACCAGCTCGGCACCCTGGGCTCGGGCAATCACTTCGTCGAGCTGGGTTACGTCGACGAGGTCTACGAGCCTCGAATCGCCGACGCGATCGGCCTCTCCAAGGATCGAGTCACTCTGATCATTCACACCGGCTCGCGGGGCTTGGGCCATCAGGTCTGCAGCGACTATCTCGAAACGATGATCGAAGCGGCCCAGAAGTACGGGATCGATTTGCCCGATCCCCAGCTCTGCTGCGCGCCGATCGAATCGGAGGAGGGCCGGAGCTACCTCGGCGCCATGGCCGCCGCCGCCAACTTCGCCTTCGCCAATCGACAGATGATCACCCATTTCGCGCGCCGGGCCTTCGAGGCCGCCCTCGACGCCTCCTCGGCCTCGCTGGCGATGGGGGTGGTTTATGACGTTTGCCACAACATCGCCAAGTTCGAGGAGCATCGGACCGGCGGCGTTTCGCGCCGGGTGCTGGTCCACCGCAAGGGAGCGACCCGCTCCTTTCCGGCGCGTCACCCGGCCTTGCCCGCCGCCTACCGCGAGCTGGGGCAGCCGGTCCTCATTCCCGGCGACATGGGCCGCTATTCCTACGTTTTGATCGGCACCGAGAAGGCCCTGGAAAGGACCTTCGGCTCGACTTGTCATGGGGCCGGCCGGCTGATGAGCCGCAATCAAGCCAAGAAGAGCGTTCATGGCCGCAACGTCGAGCGGGAGCTGAGGGACCAGGGGATCTTCGTCATGGGGGCTTCCCGGGCCACGATCCACGAGGAAGTTCCCTGGGCCTATAAAGACGTCGCCGACGTGGTTGCCGCGGTGGAGGGGGCGGGATTGAGCCGCAAAGTGCTAAGATTGAGGCCTTTGGGCGTGGTTAAAGGATAGCGCTGGATGCTTCAAATCGCGATCGTTTGGATCTGCTTGCTGCTCAATGCGCTGCTCTCGGCCAGCGAGATCGCCTTCGTCTCCGTCAACCGCAAGGTCCTCCGCCAGCTCGAATCCAAATTTCCCCGCCGGGTCCGCCGCCTCGGCCGGCTTCGCCAGGCTCCGGAACGGACCCTTTCGGTGATCCAGCTCGGCATCACGATGGTCGGCTTCGTCTCCGGCGCCGTCAGCGGCGCCGGCATCGAGGAAAGCGCCGTCCCCTGGATGCGTCAACGCTGGGGCTGGGGCGAGACGACGGCGGAGCTGGTCGGCATCGCCTTGGTCGTCATCCCTTTGACGGCCTTGACCGTGCTCTTTGGAGAGCTGGTGCCCAAGGCCTTGGCCCTACGCCGGCCCTATCGGATTGCCATTGCCGTTTCCGGCCTGCTTTGGCTCTTGGACCGGGCCTTCTCCCCACTGATCGCCTTATTCGCCGGCACGACTCGGCGGATTGTTTCCGGCCTCAGCCGGGTTTTCTCTCACGGGCGGATCTCCCAGGATACGGCTCAGGTCGAGGGCGCCGAGGAAATCGATTCCCACCATGAGCGGCTGCTGATCAACTTGGCTGAATTCGAAGGCCGGTCGGTGGGCGAAGTCTTCATCCCCTGGTCCCAGGCGATCTCGGTCGAACGGAGTCAGAGCCTGGAAGAGGTGATCGGCATCGCCATCGATACCGGCCATACCCGGCTGCCGGTTTGCCGTCAGGATCGGGTTCAGGGCCTGGTCCACACCAAGGAGCTGATCGCCTTTGCCAGTCAGGGGGGGACCGATTGGATGCTACTGCTACGGCCCATCCTCCGGGTCCAAGCCTCCGATTCCCTGCTGGGGCTGCTCAAAAGGATGCAGGAGAAGCACAGCCACATGGCCATCGTCGAAAGCGAGGACGGCCGGCCCCTGGGCTTCCTGACCCTGGAAAACCTCATGGAGAGCATCGTGGGCCACATCTACGACGAGGATGACCGGCCGCTGGGACCCTGGAAATAGCCCGCAACCCTTTGCACAAAAATCCGATCATTTCTCCAAGCTGAAAATTTTAAACGAATGGAACGATGCGTTAATTCGCTTTACCTTTCAAGTAGTTGAAATTTCTTGACTCCTTGAAAGGCCTTTGTTACCCCAAAGGCAGACCTGAAACCCGCTGCTGTTTAGTGGGGCGGGGTCATAAAGAAATTTTTAGCCAAAAAAGACAAAAACCGTAACCACGCTGTCCCAAGCTCCTTGAAGAGGCCTAGGCGCCTCCCGGCGGAAACCATTCAAAGAGTGACACCGGCAGCTATCTAGGGGGTCTCTACAGCGGCCAAAGCCACGGCCCCGAGACCCCGACACTGGTGAGGTCAAAAATGAGTAAGTATTTCAGCGGCTTAATTGTCGCCCTTTTGGTCCTGGCGCAAGTCCCGGCCTTCGCCAACATCCCCGCGTCGGATGAAGAGGGCGGTGTGGTTGAGTTCGACCTTTCCTCAGCCCCGGATTTTTTCTTGGAAGATGCCAACGATCTTAGCCCTAGCCTGGGCGCCGACCTCCCCGACATCATGCCTTGCAATGGAGTGGTTACCAGCGATTTTGGTTGGCGCCGGATTTCCCGCCGCCGCGGCCGGATGCACCTGGGCGTCGATATCGCCGCCCCCTATGGATCCCCGATCGTCGCCCCGGCCGATGGCCGAGTCGCCTTCGTCGGCCGCAAAGGCGGCTACGGGCTGACCATCATCCTGGAGCATGGCGGCAACCTCACCACGCTTTTCGCCCACAACTCGGAAATCTTCGTCAAGGAAGGCGACACCGTGCGCCGCGGCCAGAACATCTCGGCCATCGGCATGTCGGGCCACAGCACCGGCCCCCATGTCCATTATGAGATCCGAGTCGACGGCAGCGCCGTCAATCCCGGCAAATATCTCTAAAAAGAAAAACCCCGCTCGGGGCTGGGGCTCTTAAACCCCCCTTTGAAAAAGGGGGGGCTGGGGGGATTTAAAAACCCTCGCAAAGCAAAGGGCTTCGATTTCCTGGCTTCTTTCTTCTAACGACCGCCTTAAATCCCCCTTAATCCCCCTTTTTCAAAGGGGGAAATCATCGGCTATTCTTGGTCCTGGTCCTCGGCTTCGTCATCGATTTGGACGAGCTCGTAATTGTCCGCTTCATCGGGCAGACTCTTCAAATACTTATCGTATTCGGTCGGCTTGATGAGCCCGCGGCTCAAATAGTTGTCGAGGGTTCGGATATCGTAAAGTCTCTCTTCGTTCTTTTTGACGCTCATGCAAAATCCTTTGCGCTGCGGTGATGATGGCGAGCTTTTTAGCCGCGAGCCGGCCGCTTGTCAAGGAAGCCCCACCAGGGGAGCGCTGTCCCAGCCTGAGCCGATTCCTACTGATTGGACAATGGCCGCCTGAATGAAATCAAGAGCTTGCCTTGGTACGCGGCCTGCAATGTCAGGGGGAAAAGGAGGCACTATGCCTGATCCTGTGATCCTATCCCGATGTGTCATCGAAATCGATTTGGAGCAGAAATCCCTGCCCGAAATCAAATGCTGGCGAGACCGTGAGCGCACGGTCAACCCCGACCTCCAAAAGGGGATGACCTGCGAGAGCCGCGTCGAAGTCTTCGAGAAAGACGGCAAGCGGGTCCACGTCTTCGACCGGATTTGCCGGCCCGAAAAGGTCCTGCGGAAGCTGCGACACCAGCCTCATGACAAAGTCATCCGGCAGCTGCGGGAGCTGATGCAGAAGAACGGGGTTCCGCCCCAGGCCAGCCACGGCTCCGGTCCGACGACCACGATCTAGGTTTTTTCGATTTCCATCAGCAGGCTGCCGTTCTTGAAGATCCGGACGTCGCCGGTCGACTCGCTGATCACGATGGCGACGGCGTTGGTGAGCGAGGTGATGCCGGCGGCGGCGAGGTGGCGGCTGCCCAAGCCGCGCTCGATTTCGGCCGAGTCGGCGGTGGCGCCGAGATAGCGGCCGGCGGTGATGACGGTGCCGTCGGAAGAGACGACGAAGGCCCCGTCGAGGGCCGCGAATTCGCGGATCGTCTCCTTCAGCGCCGGGTTGAGGATGTTGCGCTCGTCTTCCTCGTAGCCCTTGAAGGGGTTGATGATCATCTGCTTGCTGAGCTGCATAACCCGCTCGTCGTCGCCCAGGACGAAGATGGTTCCCACCGGCTTGCCTTCCCGGCCCTTGCTGGCCAATTCGATCGCCATGTTGAGGGCCGCCTCGAAAACCTCGGGCTGGACCGACTCGGAAATGCCGACGATGTTCTTGGTGGTGATGACCTCGCTCTCCTTGCCGATCTCGAAGACGGTCAGGGTGTCGAGGGTCATGAGCTGGGAGGTTCCGGTGAGGAAGACCACCTTGGCGCCGTCCTCGACCAAGTGGGTCGAGATGGCGTAGGCCATGGCCAGCTTGACCAGGCCGATGCGGCCGAGCTTGATCTTGGGCACGACGATGTGCTTCGGGTATTTCTCGCTGAACTCTTCATCCTTGGCCGAGCGTTTCTTGGTGACCACGATCAAGTCGCATTCCTTGGGGAGCTCGAGGTCGAGCTCCTCCTCGCCCAAAGCATCGATATAGACGAAGCAGGCGTTGGCTCGGATGCTGCGAGCCAAGGAGGAGGTGTTCTTCAACATGCTCTTGTTCAAGGCTCTCATGCCGGGTGCGATCCTGGGGCTGCGTTTGCTTGGGGTCTTTGCCACGGCTCCAGCCTAGCCGAGACCCCCGGTAGGGCGTCAAATAGAAAGCGTGTGGGGATGACCTCTTTACGGGTAAAAGCCCCGGGTGAGCATCGCTTGGCTGACCTTCTTGATGCCCGACATCAGGGCGGCCTGGCGCATGCTGACCTGGTGCTCCTTGGCGAAGGCGGCGACCGATCGGAAGGCCGAGCTCATGATGTTTTGCAGCTTGTGGTCGATCTCTTTCTCATGCCAGAAAAAATTTTGCAGGTCCTGGACCCACTCGAAATAGGAAACCACCACGCCGCCGGCGTTGGCGAGGACGTCGGGGATCACGAAGATCTCATCGCGATCTTGGAGAATTCTGTCGGCCTCGAGGGTGGTGGGTCCGTTGGCTCCCTCGGCCAGGATGCGACATTGGAGCCGGCGGGCGATGTCGGGCGTGATGGTGCCTTCGGTCGCCGCCGGGATCAGGATCTCGGCATCGATGCAGGCCAGCTCGACGTTGTCGATCGCTTCCCCCTCGGGGAATCCCTCGAGCGCCCGGTGCTGGGTGATCCAGTCGGTGAGGGCTTGATAGGAAAGGCCATTGGGGTTGTAGACCCCGCCCTTGACGTCGCTGACCGCGACGACCTTGACGCCGATCTCCTCCAACATCTTGACCGCCGCCGAGCCGACGTTGCCGAAGCCTTGGACCGCCGCCCGCATCCCGCGGTCGAGCTTTACCCCAAGCTGCTTGGCGGCCTCGATCACGCAGTAAACCACGCCGCGGCCGGTGGCCTCGCGGCGGCCGAGCGAGCCGCCGATGATCACCGGCTTGCCGGTGACGATCTCGGGGATGGCATAGCCCTTGAGCTGGCTGTAAGTGTCCATCACCCAAGCCATGATTTGCTCGTTGGTGCCCATGTCCGGCGCCGGCACATCGACGTCGGGGCCGATGAAGTTGACGATCTCGGAGGTATAACGGCGGGTCATCCGCTGGAGCTCGCCGCGGGAGAGCTGGGTCGGATCGATGCAGACGCCGCCCTTGGCGCCGCCCAGCGGAAGGCTCACCAGGGCGCATTTCCAGGTCATCAGCATGGCCAGGGCGGCGACTTCGCCCAAATTGACCAGCGGATGGTAGCGGATTCCGCCCTTGTAGGGGCCCAAGGTGTCGTTGTGCTGGACTCGGTAGCCCGGGACCACTCGAATCGAGCCGTCGTCATTGCGGAAGGGGACGCTGACGATCAGGGCCTTGTCCGGAACCCGCAGGCGGTAGAGGATATTGGTGTCCAGCGAGAGCTTGGCCGCGGCTTCCTCGAATTGGGCCTGCACTTGCATGAAAAGGGGATTATCCCATTCCGCGGTCAATTTTTTCATACCCAAGCCTTTCCGCCTTGATTTAAGGATAGGGTAACATAGGGAAAAGCGGCGGCCCTAGCGCATTGTCATTCTGCGCGAGGGGGTCATCCTGAGCGAAGCGAAGGATCTTCGACCCGCCAAGAAACTGTGGGACTCAAGAGTCCCTTCGTTTCTCCGGAATCCCCTTAGGATGACCGAAGGGGATTGGTCTTTTCAAAGCGCCTTGGCCAGTCGCAGATCCTTCGCTTCGCTCAGGATGACTGTTGCGTCTAAATCCCATTTTCAGCGTATGAATTGAGATGAAATCCTGGCTTAAAACGATCCTCCCGATCTTCCTTCTTTTTTTTGCCGCACCGCTCCAAGGCCAGGAGCACGATCCTTTCCGGGTCGATTTCCAAGACCAAGTCCGAAGGGTCCGGCCCGGCGACAGCCTGACCTTGGACCTCGGTTTCAAGGTTCCGAAGGGCTTTTATTTATACGACGAGAAGACCTCGGTCCTTTTCGACAAGACCGATGGTTTGAGCTTGATTCAGAGCACTCGGCCCGCCGCCGAGCCGCATCTCGATCCCTTCTTGAAGAAAACGGTGCCGGTCTATTTCCATGACTTCGAGCAGAAGCTGGTCTTGAAGGTCCCGGCCGACGCCAAGCCGGGGCGCCGCACTTTGGAAGCGACGCTCCGCTACCAAGGCTGTTCCGAGGAATTCTGCTACCGCCCGATCAAGCGCACGATCCTCTGGCCGGTCGAAATCTTGCCGAAGGCGGGCGAGATCGTCCCGGCCAAGGCCGCGCCGGCTCCCGGCGGCATTCAAGCCCATCCGGCGGCCGGGCCGCCCCAGCCTTCGCTTTGGGAGCTGTTGAAGGAGTCGAACCCCGAGCGGCTTTTGGAGCAGGGCAAGATCTATCTCTTGGGCTTGGCGGTCTTCGGCGGGATTCTGACTTCCTTCACCCCCTGCGTCTTGCCGATCGTTCCGCTCACCCTCGCTTTCGTCGGCGTGCGGCGGCAGAAGCGCGGCAATTTTCTCAAGGCTCTGGCCCTGGTCGGGGGCATGGTCGCGATGTACTCGGTCTTGGGCTTTTTGGCGGCCTCGCTGGGGCTCAAGCTGGGTTTTCTCTTTCAGAGCCGTTGGTTCCTTCTGCTCACCGCGTTGTTCTTCCTGATTTTCTCCTTGGCCCTCTTCGACTTGATTCCCTTTCGCTTGCCCCAGCGCTGGCATCATCGCCTCAGCCAAAGCGGGGGAGAGGGTTTGGGCGGGACCTTCGTCGCCGGCCTGACCGTCGGGCTGATCGCCTCGCCCTGCGTCGGCCCCCTGATCGGACCCTTGCTGCTCATCGCGGCCCGGGGCCAAGACCGGCTCTACGGATTCCTGCTTTTGCTGAGCTATGGCGTTGGAATGGGCCTCCTCTTCCTGCTCTTGGGCACGCTTTACGGCCGTTTTGGCTCCTTCCTCCGGGGCGGGCGCTGGACTCAGGTCCTCAAAAAGACCATGGCCGTGCTCTTGCTCGCGCCAGCACTCTATTATGGCTATGTCTTCGCCAAGCCGCTCTTCGCCAAGCCGGCCGAGGGTCAATGGGTGCATCAGCTCGAAAAAGGGTTGAGCCTGGCCAAAGAGTCCCGTAAACCTCTGCTGGTCGATTTTTACGCCGATTGGTGCCCGCCCTGCCAGGAGCTGGACCAGCGGACTTTCTCGGCGCCCGAGGTCAAGGCCTTCGCCGAGAACTTCGTGATGGTGAAGGTCGATTGCACCACCGACGATGACCAGTGCCGCAAGGCAACCGAGCGTTACGAGGTGGTGGGCTGGCCGACGGTGCTTTTCTTGGACAGCGCCGGCCGGCCGATTCCCGACGTGAAACTGGTCGGCGGCTTCGCCGACAAAGAACGGATGCTGGAGTTGATGCGTCAAGCCTTGGAGAAGAATCTCTGAAACTCAGCGCTTCCGCCATTCTCGAGGACATCAAGCTGCCGGACTATAAGGGACGGCACGTCTTCACCGCCAAGCTGCGGCTCTGGATCTTCATCGTCTTCTGGGTCATCGGCTCGCTTTATTTCAAGGGACTTTGGCGGAGCGCGCCCTGGATCCCCCTGGTCATCTCGCTGGCCTTCCTCCTGACCGGCCTCTGCTACCGCAACATCCTGCGGCAGCGCTGGCTGATGCCGAGCTTCGTCCTCGAGCTGGCCGCCGACCTGCTCAGCATGACCTTGGTCGTCTACCTGACCGGCGGGCTCAAGAGCAATTACTTCACCCTCTACCTGATGTACTGCGTCGCCGCCGGCATGTTTTACAACTATCAGGTCGCGATCGTCGCCGGCATCCTCGCGCTGCTTTTCTACGGGACCTTGGGCTTGAGCCTCGAGCTGGGCTGGCTCAGGCCCTTCGAATACAACTTCGAGGCCGCCGGCTGGTTCGGCCGGGAGGGCTTCCTCAAGTACGCCAACTACCTACTGCTGCTGATCTTCCTGCCGATCGTGGTTTACGCGGTGAAGATCTCCAACTTTTTCTCGCGTCTCAAAGAAAGGGCGCTGGAGCAGCGCAACAAGCAGCTCATCGCCTTGAACCGGATCTCCTCGACCATTCGGCGGATGATGTCCTCGGAAGAGGTCATCCAGCAGGTCTTGGCCGGGGTGGTCGAAGGCCTGGGCTATGACGTTTGCCTACTGGTGATGCCGGACCGCCGCGAGCCGACCATCGGTTTCTTCATTCCCCAGCACAATCCGCTGATCGAGCAGATCGAGGCCCGGACCGGATTCCGGCTGGCCGAGATGAAGCTCTATCCGGGCAATCCCAACAGCATCTTGACCGCGATCAAGCGCAACCGGGTGGTTTTCCGGCAGGAGCTCTCGGAATTGGTCAAGGGCGTCGGTCCGGCCTGGTCCAAGGAGCTGGCCGACGCGGTCCAGGCCGAGATGGGCTTCAAGAAATTCGTCATCATGCCGCTGGTCGCCGAGCGCCGGGTCATCGGCGCCCTGATCGGCATCTCCAAGGACGAGTTCGTCGACGAGTCGCGGATCGGGGTGCTCGAAAACTTCTCCAACCAGGCCGCGCTGGCCATCGAAAGCGCCCAGCTCTTCGAGGAGATCAAGAACAAGAACTTCGAGCTGGAGCGGGCCAACCGGATCAAGAGCGAGTTTTTGGCCATCATGAGCCATGAGCTGCGGACCCCGCTGACCGCGATCATCGGCTTTTCCGAGCTGCTGATGGAGGAGGTGATGGGCGAGCTCAACGCCGAGCAGAAGGACAGCCTCCGCGAGGTCATCAACAACGGCGAGCACCTCCTTCATCTGATCAACAGCATCCTCGACCTGGCCAAGGTCGAGGCCGGCAAGATGGAGCTGAACCTCGAGGACTTCAGCCTCGAGGACCTCCTGCAAGATGTCGCGGCCACCGTTTCGCCCCTGCTCAAGAAGAAACGCCAGCACTTCGAGCTGAAGGTCGAGAGCCCTTTGCCCATTCTCCACGCCGATTCCCGGAAGGTGAGGCAGATCCTGCTCAACCTGCTTTCCAACGCGATCAAGTTCACGCCCGAGGAGGGCCGGATCCGCCTTTGGGCCCGTTACAGCCCGAATATCCCGGAAGGCCTGCCCGAGGGCAGCGCACTTCAGGCCAACCCCAAAGGTTATTTCAGCCTCTGCGTCGAGGACAGCGGTATCGGCATGGATGCCAAGGACTTGAAGTCGATCTTCAACGTCTTCGAGCAGGTCGACAGCTCTTTCACCCGGCGCTACCAGGGCACCGGCCTGGGCTTGGCCCTCACCAAGCAATTCATCGAGATGCACCAGGGACTGATCTGGGTCGAAAGCGAGCGCGACAAGGGGTCGCGTTTCTCCATGGTCTTGCCGGCGATGGCGCATCGTCCGGTGCTGGCGCCACGGGACAGTCGCAACGGCGAGTCGATCATGCTCGGCGCGAAGCAATTGGTGGAGGGGTTGTAGGGGCGGGCCTTGCGCCCGCCCTCGAGCACGGGCGCCGCTGGGTGGACGGGGACGACCGCAAGGGCCGGCCCTACCGGCTCAATTCGCGATGGCGAAAACATGCAAGCACATGATCGTTGACCATGCCCACCGCCTGCATGTGGGCATAGATGATTGTCGAGCCGACGAAGCTGAAGCCGCGGCGCTTCAGGTCCTTGCTGAAGGCGTCGGAGAGCGGGGTCTTGGCCGGCACCTCTTTCATCGACTTGAAGCGGTTCACGAGGGGCTTTCCGTCGACGAAGCCCCAATGATAATCCGAAAAATTTCCGAACTCCTCCTGGACCTTGAGAAAGGCCTGGGCATTTTTGACCGCACTTTCGATCTTGAGCCGGTTGCGGATGATGCCTTCGTCCTTCAGCAGCCGGGCGATGTCGCGCTTGCCGAAGCGGGCGACCTTCTCCGGATCGAAGCCGGCGAAGGCTTGGCGGTAGTTCTCGCGCCGCTTGAGGATGGTGATCCAGCTCAAGCCGGCTTGGGCGCCCTCCAAGATCAGGAATTCGAAGAGCTTGCGGTCGTCGCGGACCGGCACGCCCCATTCGGTGTCATGGTAGGCGATGTAAACCGGATCTTGGCCGGCCCAGCCGCAACGAATTAGCCCTCCCCCCTCGCGGGGGAGGGTGGCCGAAGGCCGGGAGAGGGGGGTGGGCTTGCTCAAGTCTTGCTTCTCCGAGAAAAACGAGTCATTTCTTTAGCATGAGCAAGGCCTTTGTCAAAGAGCCGGGTGAGGGCGGCGACGATTCCGAAGAGGAAATCGATCCCAATCCGGTGCCCCGCGGCGAGAGGAACTACATGACGCCGGCCGGAGCCGCCCGGCTTCAGGCCGAATTGCACGACCTCCTGCACAAACAACGTCCCGAGATCACCGCGGTCGTCTCTTGGGCGGCCGGCAACGGCGACCGTTCGGAGAATGCCGATTACCTTTACGGGAAGCGACGATTGCGGGAGATCGACCGCCGGATCCGCTTCCTGACCAAGCGCCTGGAGTCGGCCGAGGTCGTCGATCCGGTGAAGGTCGTCTCGGACCGGGTCTTCTTCGGCGCCACCGTCACCGTCGAGGACGAGGATGGGAAGCGCAACACTTACTCGATCGTCGGCATCGATGAGGCCGATCCCGGGCGGGGCAAGATTTCTTGGATCTCGCCGCTTACTCGGGCTTTGCTCAAGGCCAAGGTTGGGGACTTGGTGGCCTTGCGTACGCCGAAGGGTGTTCGCGAGCTGGAAGTCCTGGCGATCGAATACCGCGAAATTTTGTAGCCGGAGAGTCCGTGATACCGCCGGCGCTGGTGTTTCTGCCCGGTCGGGGGTTGGGGGCGGGGACCCTTCTCAAAATTCTGCCCGGTCGGGCTGCTCAGGCCGAGAAATCCGCTTCGCAATAAAACTTAGGGGCTTCCTTCGTCAGCCCCTAAGTTTTTTGCTCCGACGGATTTCTCGGCCTTCGTACGCCCTCCCTCCTGCAGAGATATTTTGGGAGAGGTATCCGTACCCGGCCCCCAACCTACCTTTGTGGTGTGCTAGAACTTTCTTTTTTCGATTTCTTCGAAGCGTTTGCGCAGCGTTGGCGGGATC
>DATEDP010000155.1 GCA_035281585.1 bacterium | reverse complement strand
CGAGGCCCAGGGTTACGGTAGAAATCCCATACAAGATCCGTTTTTGCTTCAGTGTATTCATCGCTCATCTGCCTTGTCATCCCGAACGAAGTGAGGGATCTCATACCCACCAAGGAGGTATGAGATTCCTCGGCCCCTTCGGGTCCTCGGAATGACAGGTGCTAAATCGGCGGCTCGCAGTCCAAAACGATCTCGGCTCCGGTTTCCAAATCGCCGCCGGCTTGCGGCTCTTGACGATTGCAGATCCCGCTGCCCCGGATCTTGACCTTGAAATTCTTCGACTGGCCCCGGCGGAGCGCTTCGCGCACCGAGAGCCCGGTCAGGTCGGGCACCGTGGTCTGAGCCACCACCGTTTCGCTGTCGCCCGAGATGGCTTCGACCGTTTCGACGGCTTCCTCCGGCGCGGCCACCGGCTTGCCCTTTTTGACGGCCGGCTTGGCCTTGCCTTTGGCTTCGGCGAGCTTGGTCTCGGGCTCGATCGGATCCGGCGGCGTCTTCAAATAAGCCAGGCTCTGACCCATGATTTCGCGGAACGGCGGGGCGCTGACCAGACCTCCATAATAATCTCCCTTGGGTTCGTCAATAGACACCAAAACCACCAAGCGGGGGTCGCGCGAGGGAGCGAAACCGACGAAGGAAGCGACGTATTTGTTCTTGGCGTAGCCCTTGGACCCGGCCACGACTTTTTGGGCGGTGCCGGTCTTGCCGGCGACCCGAAATTCCTCGAGCCGGGCGGCGGTGCCGGTGCCGCCCTTCTCGACGACGGTCTCCAGCATCTTGGCCATTTCCTTGGCGGTGGTCTCGCTGACGACCTGGCGGAGGATCTGGGGGCCGAAGGTCTGGAGGGTCTTGTCCTTGGAGTCGCGGATCTCCTGGATCAAATAGGGCTTCATCAGGAAGCCGCCGTTGGCGATGGCGACGTAGGCGGAGGCGATCTGGAGCGGGGTGGTCGAGATGCCCTGGCCGAAGGCGATGGTGCCGAGCTGGAGGCTGCCGAGATTGGCGAGCGTGGGCATCAGGCCGCCGACCTCGCCCGGCACCTCGATGCCGCTCTTTTGGCCGAAGCCGAAGTCCCGCATTTTTTCGTAGAAGGTCTTTTTGCCGACCAATTGGGCCAGCTTGTAGCTGCAGATGTTGCTCGAGTACTTGATGATGTCGTTCAAATTGAGCGGGCCGTGGCCGTGGGTGTCGTTGATGGTGAATTTCCCGACCTGCATGGCTCCGTTCTCGCAGTGCAGGGTTTTCTTCAGGTCGAAAGCGCCGGTTTCGAGAGCGATGGCGGCGGTCACCGCCTTGAAGATCGAGCCCGGCTCGAAGAGGTCGGTCACCGCCCGGTTCCGCCAATGTTGAGGCTCGTATTTATAGTACTCGTTGGGGTCGAAGGTCGGCTGGACCGCCATGCCGAGGACCGCACCGGTCTTGACGTCGAGCACCAGGGCCACGCCGCCGGCGGCCTTGGCCTTGTCGACCGCCGCCTTGAGCTCGCGCTCGGCGATGTATTGGATGGTCTTGTCGATGGTGAGGACGACGCCGTTGGGATGCTCCAGGCCCATCAGGGCGAAGGGCGAGTAGGATCGGCCCTTGGCGTCCTGCTCGATCAGCTTCGGCGGGTCCTGGCTCCTCAACACCTCGTCCTTGGCCATCTCGAGGCCGGAGAGGGCCTCGGCGTCGTAACCGACGGCCCCGAGCAAGTTGGCCGCCAGCACGCCGTTGGGATAGAAACGCTTGTACTCGGGCAGGGTGCCGAGACCGGCCAGCTTCAGCTCCTTGAGCTTGGCCGAGTCCTCGGGGCTGAGCCGTCGCTTGAGCCAGACGAATTTCTTCTTCTTGTCGTCGATCTTATCCTGGACTTTGGCTTCGCTCCAGCCGAGGAGCGACGCCACCGCCTTGGCGAAGGCCTTGCGGTCTTCGATCAGGTGGGGCGAGGCGTAGAGGCTGTCGACCTGGAGGTCGATGGCCAGGGTGTCGCCGTGACGGTCGAGGATGGTGCCGCGCTTGGGCGCCACCACCACCTTGCGGTGGTATTGGTTCTTGGCCAGGTGGCTCAGCTTTTCATTGTCGGTGAGATGAAGCTCGAAGGCCCGGGCTCCGACCAGCAGAAAGAGCAGAAAAAAAAACACGCCGACGAAGCCGATCTTGAAACGGACCTTCTTCATCGAGACGCCTGACTTGCTTAAGCTGGAGTTCATGGAATCTTAGGGCATCGGGTCAAGCATGACCGCCGGCACTTTTTCCTTGGGTTGGTAGGCCAGGGCCGGCCCGGCCTTGGGCTTGGCCGATTTCTCGGCGGCCGGCGCCTTTTCGACGATGCGGGCCACCAGCACGGTTTCTTTCTTCGGCAGCTTGGTTTCGGCCGAAGGCTTGGCCGGGGTCGATTTCGCCGGCTTCACCGGATTCTGGGCCAGTGCTTTGCCGTTGTTCGGCTTCGCCGGCAAATCGGGTTTTTCGACGTCGGAATTTTGGGGATCCTCGGCGGCCGGGGCTTTGGCGACTTTGCCGGGCGCGCTTGCAATCGGGGGGACCGCTTTAGCGGCGACCTCGGGCGGCGACTTCTCGGCCGCGGCTGGGCTCGGCTTGGCGGCCGGCTTGGCGGCCAAGGTCTTGGAAGTTTCGGTCGGCGCTTTCGCGGCCGGAGCCTTGGCGGCCAAGGTCTTGGGAGTTTCAACCGGGGCTTTTGCCGCTGGGGCCTTGGCGATTTGGGTCGGAGTCGCGGGCTTGGCCGCGGCTTTGCTCGCGGCCGGCTTGGCGGCAATGGCCTCGGCCTTGTCGCTCTTCTCGGGCTTCGGGGCCGGCACCGGTTTCTCCGGGGCCTTGGCCAAGGCTTTCTCCGTCGGCGCCGGCTTCTTGGCTGCTTCCTTCGCCGGCTCCTTGGTGGTCGGCGGCGTCGAAGGCGCCGCGGCCAACCGAAGGTTCAATTCCTCGTCCCAACGGCTCAGGTAATAAACCTGTTGGGTCTTGGGCAGGACCAGGCCGAAGACTTCCTTGGCCTCCTCCTCGATCCGGGTCGGCGACTTGAGGCGGGCGATCTCGAGGTCGAGGCGCTTGTTCTCCTCGATGAGATGCTCTTTTTTCTGCAGCTCTTGGCTGAGCTTGTAGCCGAGGTTGACCGCTTGGACGTGGGTCCCGATGTAGAACACCGCACAGGCGCTGGTGAGGATGATCAGAGTGAGGAAGGCGCCGAGAAAAGTCCGGCGAGACTTGTCGAGCGGCGAGAAGGTCGGCTGTCGGCGCACGCTCTTGGCGGTGTAGAAGATGGACGTGGCACGTGCCATGGATATCCCAGCGCCTTATTCAACTCTTCGAATCGCCCGCAGCTTGGCGCTGCGGGCCCGCGGATTTTTTGCCACCTCGCCGTCGCTGGGGCCGAGGGGCTTCTTCGTCAAAACTTGGTAACGCTCGAAAGAGCGGAAGGCCCACTTGACGATTCGGTCCTCCAAGGAATGGAAGGAGATCACCGCCAAAGTGCCGCCAACGGCGAGGAAGTCGGGCGGCCGGGCCAAAAACTTTTGGAGCAGGTCGAGCTCGCGGTTGACCGCGATCCGCAGGGCCTGGAAGACCCGGGTCGCCGGGTGAATCCGATGGCGGCCCTTGGAAAAAGGTACGGCGCGGGAAACTATTTGGCACAACCGCTGGGTCGTCTCGATCGAGCCTTCCTCGCGGCTGCGGACTATAAGTCGGGCGATCCGCTTCGCGAAACGTTCTTCCCCGTATTCGCGGAAGATCGCCTCCAACTCTCTTTCGGGGAGGTCATTCAAAAGCTCCCGCGCCGTCACCTCTTCTTCCAGGTCCATCCGCATATCCAATGCGGAATCTTGGGTGAAACTGAATCCCCGCTTGGCGTCGTCGAGCTGGAGGCTGGAGACGCCGAGGTCGAGGATCATGCCGTCGATCGGCCCCAGGTCGGCCTCTGCGATCAGCTCCGGCGCGCGGTCGTAAGTCGCGTGCTTGAGGACGATCCGGTCCTTGAAGGGGCTGAGGCGCTGGGCGGCCAAGCGGAGGGCCTCGCGGTCGCGATCGATCCCGAGCAGTCGGCCTTCAGGTGCCGAGCGTTCGAGGATCGCGAAGGAGTGCCCGCCGAGGCCCAGGGTGCCGTCGACGTAGTTTCGATTTGCTCCAACTTGTAAAAGATCCAAAACCTCGTCCCGCATCACCGGGACATGAATTTCTTCGGGCGACTCAGTGCCAGGTTCGGTGCCGTTCCTGGGGTCCATTGAAGCTCATCACCGCGTCGTAAACCGAGTCGTAGGCTTCGACCACTTGATCCAGGCCGGTGAAGCGGAAGATATTGCGGGTGTAGTTATTGAGGGAGGCGCACTTCAGGTCGCCGCTCAATCCCCGCAGCCGGGTGGCCCGGTCCAGCAAGCGCGAGACCGTCTTGTAGTTGACGTGCTCGACCTTCTGGAAATTCAGCACCACCTTGACCTTCCGGGAAGTCATCAGCTCGCTCAATACTCCTTCCAGTTCCTTCATCTCGTAGTGGGAAACCTCGCCGCTCAGGTGAACGACGGCCACATCGTCGAAGCTCGTCATTTCAAACATCGCTACAATCCCAAATTGGCTAAGTCTTCGGAGCCGTCGATTCGGGCCTGGGCGGCCGTGAAAACCTCGCTCCACTTTTCTTTCGACCAAATCTCGATCCGCTTGGTCATCCCGACGAAAAGGATGTCTTTCTTCAAGCCGGCGTAATCCCGAAGCGTCGGCGGGATGACGATCCGGCCCTGCTTGTCGAGGGGGCACTCGACCGCGCCGCTGACGAAGACCCTTTGGAGGGCCTTCACCTCGGCCTTGAATTGGGGGAGGGCGGCGATCTTTTCCTCGATGACCGACCACTCCTTCACCGGATAAGCCCAAAGACAATTGTCAAAGGTCGTCAGGATGAGGCGCTCGTCGTAGTTCGCGCTTAAAACCTCTCGGAACTTCGCCGGCAGCGAAGTCCGCCCCTTCTCGTCGATGGTGTAATCAAAGCGTCCGCGAAACATCGTCGGCCATTTAAGACCGGCTCGGAGGCGACCGTCAACCACTTTAAACCACATTAGGCCGCTTTTTGGATCTTTTAAACCACTAGGTTGAAAATTGTCAATAGGGCTAATGAAAAAATTCCTGAAAAATCGAGCTATTAGTCCGATCGGCGGGAGTGGAGCCTGAATGATTGTACAAATTTTGGGCCTGGTCAAAGGGATCGCCCTCCACTAGTCAGGGGCTATGAAGGAGTACTCGGCCATTGTTCTAGGAGCCGGCTTTGCCGGGGCGGCCACCGCCTATCACCTGTCTCGGATCGGGATCGGCGAAGTCCTGGTCCTGGAAAGAGAGCCGGCAGCCGGCCGCCACGCCTCCGGTCGCAATGCCTGCCTGCTGCGCCAAGCGGTGGAATGCGAGGAATCGGCCCGCTGGATCCAAGAAACCCGGCGGGCGCTGGAAAATCCGCCGGCCGACTGGCCGAACCGCGAGGTCTTTCGGGCTCAAGGCTCCTTGTTGCTCGGCGAACATGCCGCGCTCAAAGCGCTGCGAAAAATTTTGTCGCGGGTCGGCGGCCGAGCCGAGCTGTTTCGGCGGGCCGAGCTCAAGCTCGATTTTTTTCGGCCTTGGAAAGAAATTTTGGCCAAGGCCGACTTCGAGGCTTTGCTCTTTTCGCCCGAGGACGGCGTCGTCGACGTCGCCGGCTATTTGCAAAATCTGGTCGCGGCCGCTCAAGACCGCGGCGTCGAATATCGCTTCGCCTGCGAGACCACCGGCTTTCGCCGGGAGAACGGCGGCTGGCGGGTCCTGGCCGGCGGCGGCGAATTTTTCGGCCGCTGCTTGATCAACGCCGCCGGCGCTTGGGCCGATGAGCTGGCGGCCGCGAATGGTCTCGAGCGGCGGAAGCTCGAGCCGATGCGGCGCCACCTCTTCGCGTCAAAAAAATCTTCCTGGCATCCGCCCCCGGGCACTTACCTTTGGGATCTGCGTCATGGATGTTATTTTCGTCCGCACGGCGAAGGACTCTTGCTTTGTGCCGGCGACGAGACTCCTCACCCCGCGTCAAGCCTTAGCCTTGATCCTTCGGTAGAAGCCGAGCTTTTCAAAAAACTGCGTCAATATTTTCCGAGCTTGGCCGGGCTTGAGGTCGCCGAGGCTTGGGCTTGCCTCCGCACCTTCGGCCCCGAGAAGCGGCCGCTCGATCCGGCCGATCCGCGGGCGCCGGGACTTTTTTGGGCCGCCGGCTTGGGTGGCCACGGGGTCGGCTTGAGCTTGGGGCTGGGCCGAAAGGTGGCCGGGGCGGTCCATGAATTTTTGGTAGGCAGGCCCGAAGAATCGTTGTAGATCCAGCTGCGACGAATGAGCGGACCGAAATGACAAGCTCCTCAAGGAAAGGGGGATCCATGGCCAAGAAGAGAAAAACCACCAAGAAGAAAAGCGCGATCAGCCACGCCCGCAAGGCCGTCCGCAAGGCCAGCACTCGAGCCGCTGCCGTCGCCCCCCGCAAGCAGCACGTCAGCTACCGCTTGCTCGAAACCGAGATCAATCGGCTCTCCGACCTGCTCCAGACCGTCAAGCAGAAGAGCCGCTTGGTTCGCCGCTCGCTGGCCTACCTCGAGAAGGAGCAGCGCAAGGTCAAGAAGCAGCTATCCCAAGCCCGCAGCTTCTTGCTCCGGCTCAAGAACAAGGGCGTCAAAGCTTTTCAGAATTTCCCGCAAAGCGCCGAAGAGCTCTACCAGCAAGTGAAGAGCGAATTTAATCGGCTGTCGAAGCGCTGGAGCGGCTGATCTTACCCCCCTTTGAAAAAGGGGGGGCAGGGGGATTTGAACGCCGTTGCCAAGCAATGGAGCCCCTTTTTCAAAGGGGGAAATCATTGACCTTCAGCGTTTTGGGGCGCCGGTCGATGATCGAACTCGCGGTCGATGGGCGCACCTTCCAAAGTTTCGTAGGCGCGATCGTTCATCCAGTTTGTTCCCAACACAGCGGTTCCGCCGCTTGCCATTAACTTGGGACCTAAGGTCATTTGGCGGGTCTGACGCAGCTTCGACAGTGCGGCGAAAGAGCCGCCAAAGATCGCAGCGAAGGAAAGGCTGCTCCAGAGCGCGGCGGCATCGGATTCATCGCTCCACTCGCGGGTTTCGGTTAGCCCAACGGCCGACAAGAGGAGATTGATCCAGCTTCCTGCGTCGCCTTGGCTCTCGTGCAAGGTTTCTTTGGCGAGCTTCCTGCTTGCCGGGTCGATGGAATGGGCTAACTTATCGTCATCAGGGGTTCAGGGTTGCCTGTGACCCTGGAGAAAGGCCAATCGCTCGGCGTCGTGACCGATGGCCCGGCCGTCGGCGCCGCGGGCGGCCACTTGGCGGCCGCCGGAAAAGAGGAAGACCCGATAGTCCTCGGCGTAGCGCTCTTCCAAAACCCGATCGGCCACGCCCGGCAAAGTCTTGCGGTAAAATTCCATCGTCTCCTTGGTTTCGGTGACGTGAGCCATCTCGTGAGCCAAGGTTTGGGTCAGGAAGGTTTCCGCGCCGGCTCCGAAGATCGCCGCCATGTCCTCGGCGTAAGAGGCGGCGAGCTTGGCGTCGGTCAGCGGCGGACTGAAGGGTCCGTAGAGGTCGATTCGGCCGCCTTCCTCGAGATGGGTCAAGCCGCCGCCGCGGTCCAGGTCGAGGTGAAGCGTGACGGTCGAAAGTTTAGCGAAGTCGTTCGGGGCCAGGGCCCGGAGGCGATCGAGCACTCGATCCAAAGTTTCGGCTTGGGCCGGATTTAGCTCGCCGCCGGCCCGCCGCAAATCGAGGCCGTGTTTTTTCTCCAGATCGGCAACGTGCTTCGGAGTGTGGACTTCGTGAAACGACTCCTCGGCGAAAGCCTGTTGCCCGAGCTCGGCTTGGGCTTGCTTGCTCCAGTAGGAGCCCTCGTCGATCAAGAGTCGCCGGGCGATTTGATCGATGCGGTGGAAGCCGCCGGGGCCGGCCGCCGAATTCGCGCCCTGTCCGCGGACGAAGTCTTGGACTCGCAGCAAAAAATCGCGGCTTTCCTGGCTCGATAAAGTTTGGAATTCGCCGGCGTAAGGTCCTTGGAGAATTTCGGCCAGAGTCTTAGCCACCGCTTCCCGGTGCTTGGCCGCTACGCCGCTCAGCCGGATCTTGCCGCCCTGGAATTCCACCCCCAGCCCTTCGAGTGCGGCGCGGTTTTTCATCAAGCCTTCTTGAAAGGCTCGGGCGAAGAACTGGGTCTTGGCCTCTTGGAGCTTGCCCATGGTGCCCCGAAAGCGGTTGAAGTCGTTGTTTTGGACCGAGCTTTGGAGGTCGATGAAAAAGCGCTGGGCGGCCTGCTTGCCGAAGCGTGCGGTCAAGTCGGAGCTTGCCAGGACGCCGTCGCGGTCGGTGTCGGTTGCCAGGATTTCCTTTTGCTGAGAAGGAGTTAGCGGAGAGTTCCGGAGATGGTTTTTCAGCTCGACGCTCATGGGCCCCCTGTCGCTTATCGATTTTAGGAGCCTGAGAGTTGTGGGGCAAGCTGGGGCAGATAATTCTTGCCGGTCTTCGATCGATGCCTTCTAATTCCTCCAAATAGCGGATCCTTAGGAGGCACTATGAAAAAGGCTTGGCGTGTTGGCAGCGGGTTGATGGCGTGGATCGGAGTCCTGGCCTGGATGGGTTTGGCCGGAGGCCTCGGCGCCTGCGGTGGCGACGATGACGAAGTCTTGACGATCAGCCCGCCGGGGCCGGTGGTGGTGGAGAAGGGCAGCACTCAGCAATTCACCGCCAACTTTGCCGGAGTCACCTGGTCGGTCGAGGGCGGCGACGCCAACGGAACCATCAACGTCAACGGCCTCTACACGCCGCCGGCGACTTTGCCGATCGATCCCGAAGTGACGGTGGTCGCTTCGCTGCCCGGCGCCGAAGACAGCGCCTTGGTCGAGCTCCGCACCGCCGACAGCATCGCTTTTCCGCCGGCGACCGAGGCGGTCCAGGTCAACCAAGATCCGGCCGATCCGAGCGTCCTCTTCGAAACCTTGATCCTGGCCGGTATCGGCGATCGGCTGGCGGTCAACCTCGGCTCGATCCACGTCAATGCCGTTTGGAACGGCGGGTCTTCGGAGCCCTCGATCTTTTTTGGCCACTCGCTGGATTTCGGACCTTTCAGCCCCGAGCTCAACATCAGCCCGGCCGGGACCTCCCAGTTGGCGGCGGTGCTGGAGAATGACGGCGATCACAATCCGATGCTGGCCTTGGTCGAGCTGCCGCCCGAGCCGACCGCGACCCCGACGGCCACGCCGGTGACCCAGGTCTTGTTCACCCGCAGCGAGAACCAAGGCGCCAGCTTCACGGCGCCGGTGGCGGTCGCGCCGTCCACTCTGTTCCAAGGAAACCCGTCGATGCGGCGGGATGAGAACGGCGTCATTCATTTGGTCTACGGTCAAAGCGAGGAGCTGAGCGAGGGCGTCCTGGGGTCTATATTCTACGTCCAAAGTGCCGACAACGGCGCCACTTGGTCGTCGCCGATTCCGGTGGTGCCCCCGCCGACCGCTCCCGCGGTCCTGGGCTTCCCTTACATCGCGGTCGATCCGGAAGGCCAAGTGCTCCATGTCTGCTTCGCGACCTTCCCGGATAGTTCCAGTCTCGATGACTCCTTCATCACCAGCGTGAAGAGCGTCGATGGCGGGGATAGTTTCGGCGAGCCGGTGGATTTGGAAGCAACGTCCGGCGTCGCCGACCTGCTCTGCCGCAACGCCTTGGGCAGCAATGGCGAAGTTTACATCGGCTGGAGCCGCGATGTCGGCGACATCGCCCAGGTGCTTTTCTCGGTTAGCACCGACGGCGGATCTTCGTTCAGCTCGCCCAAGCGTATCAGCAGCGTCGCCAACTCCTCCGAAGCCTTTGCGATGCTTTCGGTGGATTCGCTCGGCCGCTTGGACGTGGTTTGGACCGGTGACCCCACCGGCGGGACCGATTTCGCGGATCTTATCTATGTGCGAAGCACCGACGCCGGTCAGACCTTCTCGGATAACGCGACGCTAGCCCAAGGCGTCGAGGCCATGGTCCCGCTGGGACTGCGCCACGATGTTTCGGGGCGGACCCATGTCATCTTCGCCAGCGACATCAACGATCCCGGCAACAGCGTCGACATTCTATATTTGTTGGGAGAGTGAGCGATGATTTCCCCCTTTGAAAAAGGGGGATTCAGGGGGATTTAAAGCGGTCGCTGGAAGATAAAAGCTTGGATTTCAAATCCCCCCAGCCCCCCTTTTTCAAAGAGGGGTAAGATTAGGACTCGGCCTCGGCCACCGACTCGCTGGCCTGGATCCGCGGCTCGTATTCGAAGCTGAGCTCGTCGTCCTTGACGACGACCTTGACGGTGCCGCCCTTTTCGAGGCGGCCGAAGAGGATCTCGTCGGCCAGCACCCGCTTGATCTTCTCTTGAATCAGCCGGCTCAGGGGCCGGGCGCCGTACTTCTCGTCATAACCGTTCTTGGCCAGCCATTCCTTGGCTTCGGTCGCCATGTCGAGCTCGACCTTCTTTTCCAAAAGCTGTATTTCCAACTCGGCGAGGAATTTCTCGACCACGTGGAGGACGATCGGCATGTCGAGGTGGGCGAAGGGCACAATCCCGTCCAAGCGGTTGAGGAACTCGGGGCTGAACAGGTCCTTGATCGCCTTCATGTCGTGGCCGTCGGAGCCGGCCTTGTTCTCGATGCCGATCGATTTCTTGGCCAAGTCGCGGGCCCCGGCATTGGTGGTCATGATCAAGACGATGTTGCGGAAATCGGCCTTCTTGCCGTTGTTGTCGGTCAAAGTTCCGTAATCCATCACTTGCAGCAAAATATTGAAGAGGTCGGGATGGGCCTTCTCGATCTCATCCAAGAGCAGGACCGCGTGGGGTTTCTGGTTGATCGCGTCGGTGAGCAGGCCGCCCTGGTCGAAGCCGACGTAGCCCGGCGGGGCGCCGATCAAGCGCGAGACCGTGTGCTTCTCCATGTATTCGCTCATGTCGAAACGGAGGAATTGAATGCCCATGACCCGGGCCAGCTCTTTGCTGAGCTCGGTCTTGCCGACGCCGGTCGGACCGCAGAAGAGAAAGGAGCCGATCGGCTTCTCGGTGGCGCCGAGGCCGGAGCGCGAGAGCTTGATCGCGGCGGCGAGCTGCTCGATGGCCTTCTCTTGGCCGAAGACCCGCTGCTTCAGGTCGCGGTCGAGGTGGCGGAGGGCCTCCTTGTCGTTGACCGAGACGGTCTTGGGCGGAATCCGCGCCATCTTGGCGATCATCGCTTCGATGTCCTGGGCGGTGACGGTCTTCTTCTGCTGGGACTTGGGCCGCAGGCGCAGGGCCGCGCCGACCTCGTCGATCACGTCGATGGCCTTGTCCGGCAGGTGGCGGTCGCTCAGGTAGCGCGAGGCCAGTTGGGCCGCGGCGACCAGGGCCGAATGGGTGTAGCGAACCTGGTGATGGGATTCGAAGCGCGACTTCAGCCCTTCGAGGATCTTGACCGTCTCGTCGACGCTGGGCTCGGGCACGTCGATTTTTTGGAAGCGGCGGCTCAGGGCCCGGTCCTTCTCGAAGGCCTTGTATTCTTGATAAGTGGTCGAGCCGATGCACTTCATGTCGCCCGAGGCCAACACCGGCTTGAGCAGGTTGGAGGCGTCCATCGTCCCGCCGGTGGTGGCGCCGGCGCCGATCAGGGTGTGGATCTCGTCGATGAAAAGGATGGCGCCTTCCTCTTTTTTGAGCCGGGCCAGGACCGCCTTGAGGCGCTGCTCGAAATCGCCGCGGAACTTGGTGCCGGCGAGCAAAGCGCCCAGGTCGAGGGCGTAGATCGTCGAGTCGAGCAGGATGTCGGGCACGTCCTTTTGATGGATCTTGAGGGCCAAGCCCTCGGCGATGGCGGTTTTGCCGACGCCGGCCTCGCCGACGTAGAGCGGGTTGTTCTTGCGGCGGCGGCAGAGGACGTGGACCGTCCGCTCCAGCTCGTTCTCCCGGCCGATCAGGGGGTCGATCTTGCCTTCCTTGGCCTTCTGGTTGAGGTTGACGGCATAGCGCTCCAGCACGTCGGTGCCGGCGCCGCCGCCCTCTTCCTCGAGCTCCTCGTTGGTCGTGAACTCGGCTTCGCTGGTCTCGGCCGGCAGCTTGCTGATGCCATGGGAAATATAGCTCACCACGTCAAGGCGGTGGATGCCCTGCTTGCCCAAAAAATAAACCGCGTGGCTGTCCTTCTCGCTGAACAGCGCCACCAGGACATTGGAAGCCGTGACCTCGCTCTTGCCCGCGGCCTGGACGTGGAAGAAGGCCCGCTGCAAGACCCGCTGGACCGCCAGCGAAGTGTGGATCTCGGTCCCGCGCTCGCTCTCGTCGCTGATCAGCTGGTCCTCGAAGAAGCGCTCCAGCTCCTTGACCAGCTTTTGGACGCTGCCGCCGCAGGCGTGGACGATCTTGATGATCGCGCCGTCCTGCAGCAGGGCGTAGAGCAGGTGCTCCAGCGTCAGGTAGTCGTGTTTCCGCTTCTTGGCCTCGGTATAGGCCAAGTTGAGGGTGTTTTGCAGTTCCTTGCTGATCATTCGGTTAAGACAACCTTTCCTTCAAACCTTATGCCTCTTCCATGATGCATTGTAAGGGAAACTCGTGAGCGCGGGAATAGTCGACTACTTGGGAGACCTTGGTCTCGGCGATTTCCTTGGGATAGATCCCGCAAACGCCTCTTCCCTTCATGTGAACGTGGAGCATGATCCGCCGGGCCTCCTCGAAGGGCTTTTGGAAAAACTTTTCCAGGACCTCGATCACGAACTCCATCGTGGTGTAGTCGTCATTGAGCAGGACGACTTGGAACATGGCCGGCCTTTGGACCTTGGTTCGAGTTTTGGTGGCGGTTTTGCCCTCGCGATGATGCTCGTCGTCTTCCCATGCCATCCGGCCGACTCCTTTCCTTATCTATATGCACGATGGGGCCTCTCGACAAGCCCAGCCTTACCTTGACAGGCCGATGGCGGCTTACTAGCCCTATCCTATGGAAATCCCTGCCAAGATGAGGGTGGCACGGTGGTACGCACCGGAGCGGATCCAGCTCGACGAGGTGGCCGTGCCCCGGCCCGGCCCCGGCGAAGTCTTGGTCAAGATCGGAGCCGCCCTGACTTGCGGCACCGACTTCAAGACCTTCAAGCGGGGCCACCCTCGGCTCATCAAGGAAATTCCCGGCCCTTTCGGCCATGAGATGGCCGGGACCGTGGCAGCGCTTGGTCCCGGCGTCGCCGCCTACCAGCTTGGCGACCGGGTGGCGGTGGGGAATTCGGCGCCTTGCGGGACCTGCTTTTATTGCCAGCGCGGCTCCTTCTCGCTCTGTGAGGATTTGCAATTTCTCAATGGGGCCTATGCCGATTTCCTCTTGGTCCCGCGCCGGATCGTCGAGGTCAACCTCCACAAGATTCCGGCCAGCTTACCTTTCGCCTCCGCTGCCTTGGCCGAGCCCTTGGCCTGCGTGCTTCACGCCTTCGACAAAGTGGCGCCGCAGCCCGGCGAAACCTTGGCCCTGCTCGGCGCCGGGCCGATGGGCGTGCTCTTCGCCCAGTTGGCCAAGCTGGCCGGGGTGCGTTTGGTGGCGATCGCCCGTGACAAGGCCAAGCTCGAAAATCTTAAAAAGCTGGGAGCCAGTGAAACCATCAGCCTGACCGAGGATCCCGAGCCCTTGGCCCGGGCCCAGGCCCTGCTCAACGAGGGCCGGGGGGCCGACGGGGTCATCGAGGCGGTCGGCCTGCCCGAAATGTGGGAGTTGGCCGCCAAGCTGGCCAGGCCCGGCGGCCGGGTCTGCTTTTACGGCGGCTGCGCCAAGGGTAGCGAGGTCAAGCTCGACACTTACCGGATCCACTATGAGGAGCTGCGGCTCTTCGGCGTCTTCCACCACACCCCGGACTACTTCGCCCGGGCGGTCCGGTATCTCAGCGAAGAAAAGGTTCGACCCGAAGGCCTGGTCGTCGGAGAATACCGGCTGGACCAGATCCACGACGTTTTTCGCCCCGGCGCGAGCTCCAACCCGCTCAAGCTGGCGGTGATTCCTTGACAGGAGGTTCCATGGCCCCGCGTGTTTTCACCATTCACTACCAAATCATCGACCCCAGCGGCGCGGTCATGGAAGATTCCCGTCCCGGCGAGCCCCTCACCTTCATGGAGGGCGCCGGCCAGATCCTGCCCGACCTCGAAACCGGGGTTTTAGGCCTCAAGGCCGGCCAGAAGGCCTCGCTCGACGTGGCTTCGGACCATGCCTTTGGTCCGCGCGAAGAAGGTCGAGTGGTCAAAGTTGAGCGTCGGCCCGGCGAGAAGACCGAACTGCAGATCGGTCAAACGGTCGCTCTAGGCAAGGAGCAGGCCCCCGCCACCGTGATCGACGTGACCGGCGCTTATTATATCGTCGATGCCAACCACCCTTTTGCCGGCATGGACCTGCGCTTCGAAATTGAAGTTTTAGCGGTTCGTCCGGCCACCGCCGAGGAAATCCAGCATGGCCATGCTCATGGCCAGCACGGCCACGGTCACTAAAATTCGGTAACATATGATGACCACCCTCCGAATCGGCTCAGACTGCCGAATCCGGATATCTTTGTTTTTCAGCCACTTAAATTCATCCCTCCCATCTCGGCACGCCTCTTGCTCTCTTGGGGGGCAGGGTAAGGATTCGTAACAAAATGACAAAGTAGTACCCAGTCTGCCGGTCTTCCGTGGACGACTTGCAGAAGGGGGGAGGGGTTTATGAAACGCGCCTTATTTGTCCTTTCGACGATTCTTTTCCTGGGACTTTCGACTCAGGCCCAAGCCTTGCTGAGCGGCTCACGGATCACCTCCGTGACCAAGATCGATGACTCGACCTGTGCCATCACCTTGGACGCCGACGGCAGCGGCCTCCTCGACATCTTGTCCTTGGACCAATTGCAGCTGAACGACAGCTTGCTGGTCAATTTGAGCGGCCTCGTCCAGCGCCTGTTGAGCCTCGACTTGACCCAGGTCCGCGAAGTGCTGGTGGCTTCGCCGGCCTTCGAGACTCTCACCGGCCTGACCGCCGACGTCCACCTCGACAATGACGACTGCACCGAGCTCGAGGTGGGCGATGTCCTCAAGATCGCGGTTCCCGGACTGCTCGGCTTGGAGATTTTGGATACCGTGACTCTGCCCGGAGGTTTCGGCGACCTGACTTCAATATTGATCGATGAAGAGGGGAACATCGATCTCATCAATCTGGTGGAAGAAGTCTTGGAGATCGTGGGTCTCGACAGCGCCGGAACGATCGGCGGCGGTCAAGGCAACGTCGGAACTCCGCCCGAGGGCCAGACGCCCGACGACAGCGGCGTCGGCGGCAGCACCGGCGGTGAAGGCGGCGACGGAGTCGTCGGCCCCCTGCCGGGCAACGCGGCTTCGGGCGGATGCAGTCTGGGCGCGGCGACGCCGGCGGCGGGACTCGAGCTCTTGACTTGGGTCGGGGCAGCCGCGGCGTTGTTTGCATCGCGGAAGCGGCGTTAAGCCGAAGGAAATCGATTTCCTACCTGCCCTATAACCCTGCACCGTCGGGCTGGACCTCCCTGGCCCGGCGGTGATTTTTTGTATGGGTCATCCTGAGCGGAGCGAAGGATCTGTGACTGACCAATAAACTATGAGGCGCCAGGTTCCTTCGTCTCCCCGGAATTCCCTTAAGATGACACGAAGAGAATGGGCCTTTCAAAAGACCTTGGCAGGTCGCAGATCCTTCGCTCCGCTCAGGATGACCTACTCCCCGTCCATGATTTCGATGAGGCGCTGGCGATTCTTCTTGGCGTCCTCGAAGCCGAGGTCGAAGAGGGTGCGGAGGTATTCGGGGGCGAAGGTGAGATAGCTCAAAAGATCGCTGCCGGTGCTGGGCTCGATGTCGAGGAGGCGGATCAGCATTTTCTCGAAGGCCGCGAATTGGAAATCGCCTTTCTTGGCCCTGGAGACCCAGCGCAGGAAGAGGCCGCTGATCGACTGCGATGGCTTGATCTCGAGGGCCTGGATCTTGCGCAGGCCCCGGCTGGCGATGTCGACCTTGAGCCCGTCCCGAGACATCTTCTTGTTGAGCTTCTCGAGATAGTCGGGCCCGTAGACCTTCTCGCTGGTCTCGACGATGGAATTGATCCGGGTCAGCTGCTCCATGTCGTACTCGATCCGGTCGAGGAAGACGCCGTTGAGCAGGCGGCCGAGCTGGAGGGCGATGGTCGGCTCGGGCATGTCCTTCTTGAAGTGGAGCTTCTCCAGGGTCGCCGAGCGATAGCGCAGGCCGATCACGATCAGCGAATCGGCGCCGAGTTGGATCGCCGGCGACATCGGAGTGAAAAGCCGGAGGCTGCCGTCGGCGTAGTAGGTCTTGTCGAGCTTGACCGCCGGGAAGATGATCGGGATCGCGGCCGAGGCCATCGCATGGTCGACGTTCAGCTCGACGTCGAAGTGGCCGTAATGGCCCTGGTACTCGTGGTCGGGCTTGCGTTGGAGGAAGAGCTCCTGCCGGCCGTTGCGGAGATTGGTGGCGTTGAGCGCCACCGCGTCGATCGGGCCTTCGAGGACGTTTTTGCGGATCGCCTTCCAGGGCACCACCTTCTTCAAGAATTCGCGGAGCGGCGAGGTGTCGAGGAAGGAGTTGAAATGGGGGCCCTTGCGCCGGCCGATCTGGAAGGGATTGAAGGTGAAGAGGTTGCGCATCACCCCGCCGACGGTCGAGCCCAGGAAGTGGGTGGTGGCGCCGAAGTCGCGCTGATAGACGTTTTCCTGGCGGATCGAGAACCAGACTTCCTTGATCTTTTCGGCTTGGGCCTTGGGATCCTCGGCCATCGCGGCCATCGCCGCGGTGTTGAGGGCGCCGACGCTGGTGCCGGTGTGGATCTGAAAGGCCTTCTGGGCGACCTTGGCCGGAAGGCCGGTGCGCAGATAGTAGAGCACTCCCGCTTCGTAGGCGCCGCGGGCTCCGCCCGCCGCCAAGACCAAGGCTAACCTTCCCATATCCTCATCCCCCTTGTATCCCCGCATCCGCCAAACTGAGAAAACTGTCCTTGGCCGCCCGCAAGGTTTTGGCGAGCTCGTTCTCGCCGTGGCTCAAGGAAAGGAACCAAGCCTCGAAAGGCGAAGGCGGAAGGTAGATTCCCCGCTTGAGCATTTCGTGAAAGAAGCTTCGGTAGGCCGCCGGATTGCCCGAAGTGGCGTCGCGGAGATTTTCCACCGGCTTTTCGTTGAAGAAAAGGCTCAGCATGCCACAGACGTAAGGCACTTGGACTTTCATCTTGGCGGCGGCCGCGGCTTCGAGCAGGCCCTTGGCCAGGCGTTCGGTCTTGCGAAGCAATTTGAAATGGGCCTTGGGCGTCGAAATGATCTTCAAGGTGGCGAGGCCGGCGGCCATGGCCACCGGATTTCCCGAGAGGGTCCCGGCCTGGTAGACGCCGCCTTCGGGGCTGACCCACTTCATGATCTCGGCCCGGCCGCCGTAGGCGCCGACCGGCATTCCGCCGCCGATGATCTTGCCCAAAGTGGTGAGGTCGGGCTTGATGCCGAACAGGGCCTGGGCTCCGCCCAGCGCGACCCGGAAGCCGGTCATGACCTCGTCGAAGACGAGGAGGGCGCCGCTTTGCTTGCAAAGCTTTTTCAGGCCCTCGAGGAAGCCGGGCTTGGGCAAGACGCAGCCCATGTTGCCGACCACCGGCTCGACGATGATGGCGGCCAAATCCTTGCGGTGCTTGGCGACCAGGGCCGCGGTGCCTTCGAGATCGTTGTAGTCGGCGACCAAGGTGTGCTCGACGAATTCCTCAGGCACGCCGAGGCTGTCGGGCCGGCCATGAGTCAGGGCGCCGGAGCCGGCCTTGACCAGCAGATAGTCGGCGTGGCCGTGATAGCAGCCGGCGAATTTAAGGACCTTGTCGCGGCCGGTGAAGCCGCGGGCGGCGCGGAGGGCGCCCATCACGGCCTCGGTTCCCGAATTGACCAGCCGCAATTTTTGGAGCGAGGGGACGTGGCGGATCAAGGCCTTGGCCATTTGGATCTCGAGCGGCGAAGGCGCGCCGAAGCTGAGGCCGAGGGCGCTGGTTTGTTGGACGGCCTCGACGACTTTGGGGTGGGCGTGGCCGACGATCATCGGGCCCCAGGAGCCGACGTAGTCAATGTAGTTGTTGCCGTCGACGTCGCGGAGGTAGGCTCCGTGGGCACTGGCGATGAAGCGGGGATGACCGCCGACGCTTTGAAAGGCCCGAACCGGGCTGTTGACCCCGCCAGGCAGCAATTTGCGGGCCGCGGCGAATAATTTTTCCGAATGCTTGGTGGCCATGGCTCCTGCTGGGTCTAACCTTGCGGGCGGGCAATGTCAAACCGAGCTTTGCCGGCGCCGGGCGAGCTAAGCTCATGTTTTTAAGGTGAATTACCGAAAATTTGCTTGCTTGACGGATCGGGTGGGGGAGGCTATTTCTAGCCGCCAATTCAATCGAAGGAGGCCCCCGTGATCCGCAGCTATCGGCGAACCTTTCTCACCGCGGCATTTTTGGCGCTCTTCGGCGCTGCCTGCGGCGGCTCCGACATTCCCAAGATTGCCGTCCAGGTCGAGCCGCTCTGCGCTCCGGTGCCTCCGGGCGCCAGCCAGCAATTCAATGCCCGTATCTTCGTCGACAGCGTCGATCAAGGCATCAACAACGCCGCCGTGACCTGGAGCGTCCTCGGCGGCGACGTCAACGGCGTGGTCACCGCCGATGGGCTCTACACCGCTCCCAACACCGTTCCGCCGCCGGCCGCTCAGGTGACGATCATCGCGACCAGCAACGAAGACGTCCAAAAAGAGGGTCAAGCCACCGCGGTGCTGACCGGCGAATGCCCGGTGGTGCCTCCGCCCACCCTGGAATTCTAAACGGATCTTTTTTGTCCGAGCTCTGGGCCATCACCGTCGCCCTTCCCCATGAAGCCGACGGGCTATTCTCGCTTTTTTCGCCGCGGGCCGAATATCGGGAGCGCGGCTTGCGAATCCGCGAGCTCGCCACCCCAAAACAGGACCTGCTTTTAGTGACCACCGGCATGGGACCGGAGCGCGCCGCCGCCGCGACCCGCATCCTGCTCGAGCGCTATTCGGTGACTCATCTGCTTTCCACCGGCTATTGCGGAGGCTTGGCCGCCGGCTGGAGCAATGGCGAGGCGGTGCTGGGCAATCCGGTGCGTTTCGCCGGTGGCACCGCCCACCAGCATCGGCCCGATCCGGCGCTGGCGGCGAAAGTCCGGGAGACCTTGCGCGATTTGGGTGAGCCTTGCCGCGAGGGCCTCATGCTTTGCTCACCCCAGCCGGTGCTCAAGACCGAGGAGAAGCGCGGCTTGGTGGAACGCGAAGGGGCGGTCGCGGTCGAGATGGAAAGCGGCGCCATCCTCGAAACTGTACGAATCTCGTCCAAAAAAATCGCTTCAGTCACCCTCCGATTTATCGTAGACGCCTTGGAAGACGAATTAACCGACACCGGACCCTTCTTGGGGGAGAACGCTGAAGTGAAACCGCTTCGCTTGGTTCGCGAAGTGCTGCGGCGTCCCCGGCTATTGAAGGATCTTCCCGATCTCGGGCGCAAGGCCCAGCGGGCCCGCGAGCGCATGAGGCGCTTCGTTGGCGCATTTTTTAAGGAGAAAATATGAGTTTATTTGCTCGGCGTTTCAGTCGTTTCACCCTGGCGATTTTGATGTTGACCGTGGCCCTGGCCGGTTGCGGCAAGGGTTGCCGCAAGGAAGCCGGCGAGGCGGCCAAGAAGGAAACCTTTACGCTCATCCCCGCCGACAGCAATGTTTTGATCGGAGTCGACTGGAAGAAACTTCAGGCTTCGCCGCTGGGACCCAAGATGACCGAAGGCGTGCCGGCCGACGTCCAACCCTATCTTAAGGATATCGATGGCCTGGTCCTGGCGATGAAGATCCAGGGCATGGAGCGCGACGCCAAGGATTTCCTGGGCATCGTCAACGGCAAGCTCGATCCGGCCGCGCTGCAAGCTCAATTGACCCAGCACGCCGAGAAGACCGGGACCACCGTTCAGGAGCAAACCTACGAGGGAGTGAAGATTCAGAGCACCGCCAAGGAGCCGGACTTCGGCACGGCTTTCGTGGAAGGCACCGCGATGTTCGGCAAGATCGAGACCCTCAAGAAGGCCATCGATCCGTCCAAGAAGAAGGGCGATTCGATCGAGAAGAACGCGGCGATCATGGATTTGGTCAAGGGCGTCGACAAGGGCAAGATGCTTTGGGCGGTCGCCGCCATTCCCGAGGGTTCGATTCCGGCCGGCGGCGCCGGCAATCCGATGGCCTCGCTCTCCTCGGTGAAGGCGGTCGATTTGGCCCTCGATTACGCCAAGGAGCTGACGGTCGACCTCGGCATCTTCGCGGCCAGCAAGGAAGACGCTCAGCAGATGATGACGATGGCCAATTCCTACAAGACGCTGTTCGGCGCCTCCTTGGCCAGCAAGAGCCCCGAGTTGGGCAAGATTTTGAGCTCGCTCTCGATCGATGCTAAGGAGAGCAAAGTGGTCCTGGCGCTCAAGCTGGATCAAGCGACGGTCGAGGAATTGGCCAACAAGGCCAAGCAAAGCGGCGCGGGTTTGGCTCCGGCGGTTCCGGTCGAGGGTGGCGACGCTGGCGTTCCGCCGCCTCCGCCATCGCCGGCCGCGGCTGAATCGGTGCCTTCGGCGCCGCAATGATAACCTATTGATTTAATTCATTAAAAATATGTATTGAGTCGGCGAAAGTCCATCTGCTAAGGATGCCACTCCATTTTGCGTCGGGAGAGGTGGCCGAGTGGCTGAAGGCAACGGTTTGCTAAACCGTCATAGGGCCTTTAAAGCTCTATCGAGGGTTCGAATCCCTCCCTCTCCGCAGTGAGCGGAGCGAACGAGGAGAGATTGTGAAAATCAGGAGGTCTCGGGTGCCCTTTGGGCAGAGACCTCCTCTCACAAAGGATCCCGAGACGTGAGTCTCGGAATCCCTCCCTCTCCGCAGTAAATTTTAAAAAGCGCCCATAGCTCAGCTGGATAGAGCGTTGGTCTACGAAACCAAAGGTCGCATGTTCGAATCATGCTGGGCGCGCAGAAATTGAAAAAGGCCTTCGGGCCTTTTTCAATTTCTGGGTGTTCCATCTGTGATTGGATCATTTTCGACAAGCAGTTCTCCGAAGGAGAACAATGTGATGATCGTCGAGACCGGGTGCCCGTCGAAGAGGCCAAGCGCGCATTAATTGATGCAATCCCCAAATACGTTTCCATGGACGACCGCAAGGCCGAAAACTTGGTCGGTGCTGTCGCAATAAATAGTGTCGAAATGGCCATAATAGAATTCATCGCCGGAATAGGGCCCGGTGTCGTCATTTGTAACATAGACCCCTTGGCCTTCCGTCTCGCTCGGCCCGCCGAAAAAGTAATCTTCGCTTTCGCCTCCATAGATGAGCGCGTAATCCCGAATATTCCCGGAAAAGGCGTCATTGCCGTTTCCGCCGCTCAAGTAGGCATACTGCAAGAAATAGTCGTGGAATTCATCGTTTTGGTTTCCGCCGTAAGCCTCGCCATTGAAATAATTCGATGAGGACCCAAGGTAAAATTTGTCTTTCCCATCGTCACCGTAGAGAGCGATGCCATCGCAGCCGACCACGTCGAACACATCCCCGCCACTTCCCCCATAAACTTTGCACGAGATATCGCAGCTATCGGGAATCGAGACGGTGAAATCGTCAGCTCCGTCAAAGCCGTAGAGCTTGATAACGGTGTTCGCTGAAGAATCGCATTTGGAAGAATCAAGATTCAGCTCTAGGACGCCGTTTCGGGTGACGAAAATCGTTCCGAAAAGGGCAAGGGTAAACGTGTCACTTCCGGAAGTTCCGTAGACCTCATAAGTAGTCGCTCTTCCAAAGGTCGGGAAAAGAAAAAGAAATAGCTGCCCGAGCAGCAGGGTGACGATCCATTTCATGGCCCCCTCCTTGTACGCACCGTGCGTAATTTTGTTACCGGCCCTTAGGCTTGTCAACCATTGGTCCAAATAAACGCCGCAACCTTGAGTAAGCCGCACGCGGAGAATGTTGGGTGGAGTTAGCTTGGTGGTGCGGAAGAACCCGCTTCGAAGGATGGGTCCTCGATTTTAAACAATTTAAACACGTTTTCTTCCCCACAAACCTCCGTCATAGTTTTTTCCAGCCATAGTGAGGTTTTATGAAAGGTTTTTGGAAGTCGGCGCTTCTTGGTTTTTTTTTGGCCGTCTGGAGTTTCGTTCCTTCAGCCCACGCGCTGGTCTTTGAAGTGACCCGGACCGACGATCCTCCGCCGGACGGCTGCGATTCCGGTAACGATTGCTCGCTTCGGGAGGCGATCCTCGCCGCCAATGCCAACGACGGCGACGACGCCATCTCGCTTCAGGGGGCAATCTACCGATTGACCCGCTCGGGCGCCGATGAGGACGCCGCGGATACCGGGGATCTGGATATCGACGACGGGGGGAACGCCACGACGATTTCCGGCGTCGGCGCTGATTCCACCATCATCGATGCCTCGGGGCTCGGGGACCGCATCCTCGACGTTCCGAACAGCGCCGGCCAGACGGTCAATCTCACCGACCTCACCTTGCAAAACGGCGACGCCGGGGGGGCCGACGGAGGCGCCATCGCGGTTTCCAGGAGCTCCGGCGGCAACCTTTTGAACATCAGCGATTGTAAAATACTCGATAACCAAGCCCGGGACGGGGGAGCCATCTGGGGACAAAACCACGGCAATCAAGGATTGGTCCTCTTGCGGTCCTTAGTCCAAGGAAACATCGCTTCGCGGGATGGCGGCGGACTATGGACTCGAAGCGGTTTTTCGCCCAGCCTCGTCGACAGCGCCCTGGACGACAACGAAGCCGGCGGGGACGGAGGAGGGGGCTACATTCGGGAAAACAACTCGATGGAAATCCGAAACAGCACGGTTTCCAACAACACGGCGGCCGGAAACGGCGGCGGTCTGTGGTTGGACAGCATGACCGCGGACCAGGGCTTCCTCCCTTTCTTGGTCAACAGCACCCTTTCGGAAAACCACGCGGGAAACAAGGGGGGAGGCCTGCGGCTCGGCGCCTTATCCTTGAATGTCCACAATGTGACGCTCACGCGGAACGGCTCCACTGCGCAAGGCGCCGGCGTCTATGTCGAGTTCGAAGTCGGCTCCGTGGAGGTCGCCAACTCCATCATTGCGGGAAACGACAGCAATTTTCTCGGCGCCGATTGCTTCGAGGAGGAAGAGGCGTCACAGACTCCCCCCAACGTGAGCTCTTTGGGATACAACTTGTTCGGGGACGTCTCGGCTTGTAGTCTTTTCTTGGGGCCCGAGGATCAAGCGGGACTCGGGTTTTCGGCTCTCGGGTTGGGCGTCCTGGCGGACAACGGAGGCCCCACCTTGACGCATGCCCTGATGGAGGGATCGCCGGCCCAGGACGCCGGCGATCCGAGCGGCTGCTTGGATGCGGAGGGGATGGAGCTGAGCGCCGACCAGCGAGGGGAGACTCGCCCGGGTGGGTCACGCTGCGACGTCGGCGCCTTTGAGCTGCAGGAGCAAGCGCCCGGAAACGGGGGCGGTGACGAAGGCGAGGCAGGCGGCGGGGACGATGATGGCGACTCTGGAGGCCAAGAGGACGCCGAAGGGGGCGGTTGCTCCCTTGCTGGGAGCGGCGCGGCGGAAGGAGTCTGCTGGATGCTTGCCTTCGCGGCGGTTCTGATGTTTCGGGTGAGGGGTAGCGATGCAAACCGAGGAATTCCAAAAAATCGTCCGCCGGGGATTTGACGAGGCCGCCAAAGGCTACGGCTTTTGGCCGGACATGGAGGGGCGGCCCAAAAGGTTAAGAAAATGCGGAGGTCGAAGAAAATGCCGTCGCCCTTATCGGGACCCTTAGGCCGGAGGATCGGGAGATCTTGCAAACGCCGAGATTTGTTGGCACCCCGCCGCCAAAGAATGTATCTTCCGATCCCGAAGGAGAAGAGAACATGGGAGCATATGCCAAGGGCTGTCTACTTTTCTTGTGTTTCGCTCTTTTCGCCGGTTGCGGGAACGATTCGCCCGCTCCCACGGACGAAACGCCGGTGCTAAAAGCGTCGACCGGCTCCTTTGCCGTCGATGGCCAAGGAATGGTTCGCCTGTCTTTGGCGGGCATTCAAGGCAAGGCGGTGTCCGCCGACGGCAGCCAAAGCGTCGGCACCGCCGAGTTTCTCAATGCCTATCCTTTCAGCGCCGACTCTCCCAGCCCGGCGGGCCTCGTCTTCGGATCCAATCGTCAGCGGATCGACCTCATGCTCGCGAACCCGATTTACGACTCGGCAAACGCCAATTTGCAATTCGACGTCTCGGGGGTCGATCCTCAGGGTCTGCCGCCCAGCATCGACACCGTCGAGCTCCGCCTCGAGTCTTGCCCCGATCAAAATTACGTCTGCGCTTGGAGCGACATCACGGTCTGCGATAGCTCGATCGGACCGGTTGGAACTTGCTGGCAATGGCTCTCCCTATCCTGCGACCCTTGCGATTGCTCGGCCGACATTCAACTTTGCGCCGAGGCAAATCCACAATGCTGCCCCGACCACGGCGGCTGCTTGCCCGCCAAGATCGTTCCGCCCCCCCAAGGGTTGCAACGGTATTGCCTGTAGCCATAATGAGCCGGTGGAAATGAAGGTTCAGGGAGCTCGGCGGCTCCCTGAACCTGCCGCCAACCGCTTTATCGACGATACCCGTCATGGTTGATCCCACGAAAGCCGCTGTAAGAAGCGTCGGGATCGAATGGCACTCCGTCGAGAGAGATTAATCTCGTTTCGCTTTCGAGAATGGTGCCGCCAAAATCAGCCGGCGCGTCTTGAATCAGGACGTCCAATGAGCCGTCGCCGTCGGCGTCTCCGATCACGGGTGTCCCCGCCCAATTCACGTTACCGTAGCTGAGAAGAGGGGATCCGCTCTTCCCCGATAGGACTTGCAGGTACGACGGATCCGGCGGGCCGGTAAACCCCGGCAAGAGATGCGCCACCCAGATGTCTTCCGTCCCATCGCCGTCGGCGTCCGCCGTCACCGGGGATGAGGTCACGGGCAGGTCCAAAGTCGCCGACCAAAGGGGCGCGCCGTCCTTTCCGCGGAAAGCCGCGACCACCGACTCGCGTTCGAAATAAGTCTCCGGAAGGCTGAAATTGAATGCGCTCCCCGCAACGACCACGTCGTAGCCTTTCTTGCCGTCCAGATTGACGAGAACCGGATTGGAAACGATGTATCGCGGTGTAATTGTTCGGCGCCACAGCTCGTGGCCCCAGAAGGTGAAGGCGGCGACGTTGCCGCACATGTCGGCGGCGACGACTTCAGGCAGATGGAGTATCCCGCCCGTGATGTCGCCGATGACCGGGGAAGGAATGTAGCCGCCGCTGTCACAAGCCGTCGGAATCTCGGCGATGGGAACGAACTTCTTAAACGTCCGGTTATAGATCAGGAAGTGCAAGCTGCCGGGCAGGGTTTCGCCGCCGGAGCCAAAGACCACAAGGATATTGCGCGGGTCCTGCCCCGCGGCAACGACCGCCGCGGAGGAGTAGACTTCCGCTTGGTTGGGTTCCGCCCAACGGGCCAGCAGCTCACCGTCGGTGTTGATGGCCAAAATGCCGCCGGGATTGCGGGGGCCGCCCACGTCCTGTTCGCCGCCGCCGCCCGTCGTCACGAAAAGCAGATCGGGGTGCTGCGGCACGCCTACCGGAGCATAGATATTTCCCATGGGCGCGTCGGGATGTTGATCGGTCAAGGCCCACAAGCGCGAGCCGTCAACGCCCGACAAAGCGTAAACGTCTTCAAAGCGCCCGGCGGTGATGATGTCCAGCGTGCCGTCGTCATTGACGTCACGGCAGATTGGATGGGAAAAGCCCGCGGTCCCCGGTGGGGTGGTAAAGACGGGAGTTCCCGTCGCCGGATCAATGACGTTCATGTAGCTGAGATCCCCGAAGCCGGGGAGTGGCCATGCGGCGGGCACGATGGCTTCGTCTTGACCGTCGCCGTCGAGATCGCAGTAGGTCGGCGAGCCCTCGACGCCGAAGCCCGGCAGCTCCGCTACGCTCCAAGCGTCGGTGAGCGTCGTTCCGAACGCCGAAGTGAATGTCGTTGTCGCCACAGCAATGGCTGCGACAAACGCTATCTGGAATAATCGATAACTCATGAGATCCTCCCTTTCAATTTTTAGTCACGGCCCCAATCCGCGTCGTCGCGGCCGCAGGCGATGTCGTCGAGCGCCTCGCGCGCCTCGTGCATCATTTCCCGCACGATCCTTCCGGCCGGCAGAACCGAACGGATCCTGTGCGATCCGGCGCCGGCGGGTAGCCCCATCTCTTCGAAATCGCCCTCGGTTTCCGGATCGGGGACCACGGCGCTGAACTTCGGCATCGTGTAAGGAACCCGCAAGGTCAGCGGGAAAAGCACCGTCGTGCCGATCGTCGCGGGCGGCGGCGGAGGACTGGGGATTTCATCTTCCCGTCCCGCCCATTCGTTCACCACCCGGTTTCGCAGCACCCGGTAAGGCTCGTCCGGGAGCTCGGGGCCGAACATCGTGGTGCTCACGGTCTCGCCCCGGCCGGCGTTCGCGACGCGGCGCTTGTATTCGGGGTGGGCGTGGGCTTCCACCGACGCGATCAAGCGGCTTCCCACCCACACGCCCTCCGCGCCGGCGTGCAAAGCGCGCGCGGCGTCCCGGCCCGTGACGATGCCTCCCGAGGCCAGCACCGGTTTGCGCGTATTCCGCAAAATCTCGCGCAACAGCTCCCGCAACGGAGTGGTGGTGTTGCGGTTGTGCCCGCCGGCTTCCGATCCCTGCGCCACGATCCCGTCCACCCCAAGGTCCAAGGCATCCATGGCCTGTTGGAAGGACGGCACCTGCGCCCACACGCGGGTGCCCACCGCCTGCAACTGCAGGACCCAGTCGCGCTTGGGCAAGTCGAAGTGGAACACGACCAGGGAGACGCGTTCCGCCGCGGCCACCTCGATGTGAGCATCCAAGGTGCCGGGGCCAGCAGGGGTATCGACCACGCTGAAGTCCACGCCGAAGGGCCGATCGGTGAGCTGGCGAATTTGCTGGATGAGGATCTGGGTTCCGGGCGGGGGTTCTATCGCGTTGCCCAGCACGCCCATGCCGCCGGCGTTGGACACGGCGGCGACGAGCTCGGGCATGGCGACAAAGCCCATGCCCGCGCCCACGAAGGGCCAGCGTATCCCGAATTCCCGGGTCAGGCGGGTATGGAGGGAAAGGTCGGTGTCATAGCCGGCCTTGACGGACGAGGGAAGGATGGCGCTGGTTGCCAAGCTCATGCCGCCGATGCCGAGCACCTCCAGCGCCCGGCGCCGGCTCATTGTTTTCGAGGAGTCGTCGTTGTCGTTTGCCATGGGAAACCTCCGCTTTTCGTATCGAAAACATACAGTCCAAGTCGTTCGCCGACGTCACCGAAATGGGTGATTTTCACTTGGAGGGCAGTAGCTTATTGAGCTACTATAACTTTTCAGGATTCGGCTTGGATGGCGCGTGAAAGATACCCCCACAAATTTTACTCCCACCGATGCTTGAGCGCGTCACTGCATTCTTCCGAATGATGAGAGGGCGATGCGAAATTTAGATTTTCAGGAAAAAGCGGCGGGAAACATCCTGCGGGCCGCCTATGAAGCTTCCTCATGGGAAGATTTCAACGCCCAGAGCCTCTCTTCTTTCCATGATCTTTTCGACACCAGCTTTTTGGTTTCTTTTCGATCCGACGAACGGGGGCCCCTGATCGCGAACCCGGAAGCCCAAGAAGCTCAGCGCATGTGGGCGGAGCAATTTTACCCCGACGATCCCATGGTCGCGGCCACTCACAGGCCGAACCAAGGGATCCTGCAAGCGTCTCGATGTCCGGAGTATAGGGCATTCTTGAAACATCCCGTTTATCACGAGGTGGGTCGACGCCATGGCGTCCATGATTACCTCCTGCTCCATCTCAGCGATGTCATTCCTTACCAGCCGGGCTCCGTTTATCTCTTGCTGGCCCGGAACCACCGGCAGCCCAGCTTTAGCCGGGAGGAGCTGTTCAAGGCAGCGAGCCTGATGCCGCCGCTGAAGTCCTTGGCTAGGTGGATCGATCGCGTGAATACCTTGCAGGAATCCTGTTCCATCATGGAGGGAAGCCTGGACTCGGAGAAACGTCCCAAGATGGCTTTCGACATTGATGGCAAGGTGCTCTGCGCCTCGCGGGATGCCGAGAAAATGGTTGGATGCCAAGACCGCGGCCGTTTTCGGATCGCGAAAGAGCTCCTCGCGGCGGTGCGGAAATTTGGAAATTTGGCGAAAGGGCAAAACGGCGAAGCGCCACCTCCCGCCGTCACTCTCTTCGGGGAAAATGCCCGACCGATCCAGGTCACGCTTCGCTTGGCCAAAACCCGCTCCGGAAAACCTTTCGTCTTCGCCGAGATCGAGCGCCCCGATTCACTCCCTTTAGCTTCACAGCTCGCAGAAACGGCCCGGCGCTTCGGCCTGACCGCGGCGGAATCCCAAGTTCTCGGCCTGCTGGCGCGGGGACTTTCCGACCGCGAAATCGCGCAACGGCTCTTCGTTTCCCGGGATACCATCCACACGCATTTGGGACACCTCTTCGGCAAACTGGACGTGCGCTCGCGTTTGCAGGCGGCGCTGCTTGCCTATGGACTTCCCCTGGAAGGCTGGCAAGGTCTCACCCCATGGAAGCGCGAGAGCTGAAAACAAACCTCGCCACCTACAGGAGAAGGCAATGAGTTTCTCCTGCCCGCAATCCTCGCACGGGACCCTTAAGAAACCGTGAGCCAGAGCACAATTTTTTTTTGCCTCTCGACAACCCTGCCGGTTTCTTCCAAAATTTTGCATCCGGGGGGAAATATGAAAAACCTATCGCCTGTTCGGGTTATTTTTTTTAGCCTAATCCTTTGCGTTTTTTGGGCAGCTTCGGCCCTGGCCGGAAGCGGGCTGAAACCTTGGCCCTTGCTGCTGCAGCCCACCCAACGCTTCGTCCTCTACGGGGCCGCCCAAGACCTGGTCTTTGACCGCACGACGGGGCTGATTTGGGAAAGGACTCCCAGCGGGACCTCCAACGTGAGTTGGACCAATGCGGTCAACGGCTGCATCCACAAGGCCTACCCGGGTGATATATTTACCATCGGATCCACCCTTGGCTGGCGCCTGCCCTCCGTCGAGGAGCTCGGCAGCCTGCAAATGCTGACATTTTATGACGACCATGGCGTAGGAACCGACGAATTCCAGTATAGCCCCGCCTCCGACCTTTTTCAGAACGTCACCGGGGGCTACTGGACCTTTACCACTTACCCATTTTCCGGCGTCGGGGCCAACGTCGACCAGGCTTACCAAATCCATTTCGGCACCGTGAGCCCGGGCATTAATCAGGACAGCAAGACCGACAGCACCGCCAAGCAATGGTGCGTCTACGGCGGATCCAATCCCGTCCAATTCCTCCACACCAACTAAGCCATCGGCTGGAATATGAGGGAGGATGATATGGGAAATAATCAGGCTCGAACTTTCGGGAAACTCTTGGCCCCGGTGTTTTCATTCCTCCTCTTGGCTCTGGCACCCAGCTCCGCCAAGGCCGTTCCCTGCTCGGTGGAATGCGGGATTTGCGGCGATTTCCTTTGCGATCCCTGTTCCGAAGATGCCTCCAATTGCGCCGAGGATTGTTATTGCGGCGACTCGCACTGCGATGCCACCGAAACCGCCGCCATCTGCCCTCAGGATTGCATTGACAGCGTTTGCGGCGATTTTATCTGCGACCTAAACGAGGATTGCCCGGCCGATTGCGACGCGGCGGCGGAGCCGTCCTGCGGGGAGGTGTCGATCTGTGGCAATGGGATTTTGGAAGCCGGCGAAGCTTGCGACGACGGCAACCTCCTCGACGGGGACTGCTGCAGCTCGAGCTGCGCTGCCGAAACCGGAGCTTCCTGCGAGGACGGCGATTTTTGCAATGGCGTCGAGGTTTGCGATGCTTTTGGTATCTGCGCCGCCGGCGAGGAGCTGGTTTGCGACGACGGCAACGCCTGCACGGCCGAAGTATGCGATCCCGGCGAAGGCTGCCAGTACCAGAGCGTGGTCTGTCCCGACGACGCCCTCAGCTGCACCACCGCAATTTGCGAACCGGCCTTTGGTTGTGAGCAAATGCCCGATCATCGCTTCTGCCAGGAGCTTCTGGGCCCCAAGGCCAAGTGCCAGCCGGCTAAGAAGGGGAGCGATCCTTTGACTGGCTGCGTGCGGAAATAAGCCACGACCGAAGGCCCAACGAGGTAAGGGGGAAAATTCAATGAAATACTTAGTGATGGGGGTTATCGCCCTCGGCATTCTCGGGCTTGGAATCCATTCCAATTTGCACGCCGACAAGACCAAGGTTCCGACCTTCGAATGCTGGGACGAAGCGAATCAGCCGCTGACGCCGTTCCTGTACCCCAATTCCGACGACAAAGGCCGGCTCGATGTCACCGCCGGCGCGGCTCGGTGCCGGATACACTTTGCCGACTTTCAAGGATGGGTGGCTTGCGTCGCCATGGAGCAATCGGGAAAGCCCATGGGCGGAACCCAGCTATTTGCCGATGAAAGTCCGGTCTATGAGTTTCGACCCGGAGTTGGACATACGACCTTCCAGTCGTTCAACTATCTTTGCGGGGAATTAGGGGATCTGCCATAGGGATCGGGCTGATCCTCATAAACGAGGGCATGAACCTTCAGCTCGGGAAAATCCCGGGCGAGGTCGGCGAGCATGGCGTCCTTGGAGCGCGCCCGCTCCCAAACGAGACCCATCGATTTTTGGGTGGCGGAAATCTTGACGGTGGAGGGATCGACGCCCGGCCGCGAGCTCAGCCATTGCGTCAACCGCTCCACGGTCGATTTCGGCAAAGGGCCGATGATCTTGAAAACCGCGAATTCCAGGCGGGCGGGATCGGCCTTCGCCTTTTGCACCGCTTCATAGGAATAGACGGCGGAGCGGTCGTCTTCGTGGCAGAGGCCGCAGGGCATTGCGACGCGGGGAAACAGCGCGAGCCCCAGCATGGAGAGCGACAGCCATCGGGCCATTTTCATTTCGTCGCCTCTTTCAAGTAGGCGAGGAGTTGATCCAGTTCCTCGCCGGTCAGCGGCACCTTGGGCATCTGAGTCTTGTATTCCTCCTTGAGCTTCATCGCGATGGGATCGGTCTGAGTCATGGTGGTGGGATCCGGGATGTACTGGCGAAGCCAAGCCTCGTCGCGACGCGAGAAGAGGCCCTTGAGGTCGGGGCCGGTCATTTTGCCCTTCCCGATGCTGTGGCAGGTATAGCAAGTCTTGGTCTTGAACAATTTGGCTCCGGGCATGTCCTGCAAGCCAGTGGGAGCGGTGGCCGCCGGCGCGGGACTTGGCGCCGTTTCGGGCGCTTTGGGCGGGGACGGCGGAGGCGGCGCCTCGGCCGGCGCCGGCGATTGGCCCGAAGTGGCATCGATCGCCCCCAAGGCGCCGTGGTGGGCATCCGCGAACTCATGGTCGACCAGGACGTATTTCCCGGCCTCGGGAATGACGAACTCGATGACCGCGCCGTTGGAGGCTCCGAGCAGGACGGTTTGCAAGCCGCGCCATTGATTTGCCGGATTGCCGTCCAGCCAGACCTTGTCGAAGATGGTGCCGATCACATGGAAGCTCGAGGTATCGTTCGGCCCGACGTTGAGGACGAAGAGCCGGACCCGGTCCCCGGGCGAGGCCTTGAGCCCTTCGGTCAGGTGGCGATTCACTCGGCCGTTGAAGGTGACGTAGCTGGGTTGCTTTTTCTCCACCTTGTCCATGTCGATTTCGTAGACGCCGTCCGTGCCCGGCTGGTCCTGAAGGTAGAATTCGGATTGAACCACCGCGTATTCGCGGTCCACCCGCCCGGGCCAGCCTTCCTTGGGATCGACGATCACCATCCCGTACATGCCCGCGGCCAGGTGCTGGAGGACCATCGGCGTCGCGCAATGATACATAAAGACGCCGGGATAGTTGGCAGTCCACTCGAAGCTGAGGGTCTGGCCCGGATCGATCGAGCGGTACTTGTCCTGGGGCGAGACCATCGCGGAATGAAAATCGATGGAATGCGGCATCGGTGGCACCAGCTGCACCGACTCGGTGCTTCGGTTGGTGAGCGTGAACTTGACCTTGTCGCCTTGCCGGACCCGGATGGTGGGGCCCGGAATGTCGTCTCCGAAGGTCCAGCCGTGGAATTTCACCCCATTGTCCAGTTCCACCACCTTGTGGGTGACATCGAGGCGCACTTCCTTCACCGGCGAAGCGTTGACGATGGGCACCTCGGGCAATTTCGCGACCGATCCTCCCAAGAAATACCTATCCCCCTTCGGCAAATCGGCGCCGACCTTCGAAGGAGCTGCGCCGTAGTCGGTCCCGTAACGGGGACCGAGATCGCCGGGACCTGTGCAGGCGGCAATCCAGCCGATGGCTAGAAATAGGGCGGGGATTGCAAGTCTTCTCATAAGGAGTCCTTTCTTATGAATGACGTATTCAACAATACGATTCCCGGCATTTTCCCGATATGATCCAGATCATAGGGGCAAGAGCCCCAAGCTGCTAAATCGAAAAACAAGGATGGCGATCGAAAAATCCATTAAAAACCTACTAGTGGAACCGTACCGGCTGCTGTTCGCGGGCGGCTCGCTCTATGCGGTCTTGTCGATGGCTATCTGGTTTAGCTGGCTCCATCTGCTCGACCATCAAATTCCCTGGTTCGGTTTTCGGGTCGGCCCCAGCCAGTATCACTCCCACGTCATGCTCTTCGGTGTGATGGGCTTCTATGTCTTCGGCTTTATCCTCACCGCATTCCCTCGCTTCGTTGGACAGCCCCATCCTTCGGCCGGGGCCGTTGTGGCATGGTGCATGGGGTTGGTTGGCGGACAAATCTGCTTCTTTTTGGGAGCCACCCGCGATCCAGCCTGGATGTGGCCGGCGGCTGGATTGGAGGGCCTGAGCTATCTCTTTTTGCTAGGCTTCCTCGTCAAGACCTACCTCCGCTCGGGGAAATGCCTCGAGGACAAACAGCCGCGCTTCCTGCTGCTCGCCCTCGGTTTCGGCACTCTCGGGCTTCTGCTTTCCTACGCTTATTATGCAGCGGAGGGCAGCTTCACCTTTTACACGCTCAGCATTGAGCTCGGAACTTACGGTTACCTCTTTCTTTTAGTGGTCGGCATCACCTACCGCATCGTTCCCTTCTTTGCCGGGCGGGTGATATCAGGTTACGAGGGCCGGCGAGGCGCTCATACCTTGGCGGTCGTCACCGCGCTCATCCTGCTCCGAATCTTTCTGGTCACCCTGTGGGCGGACACGCCGCGGCAGCACTACGCAGCCTGGGCGATCAACCTGGCCCTCTTGGTGGTCTTGGCGATGGAATGGCTGCGCTGGAAGCCATGGCAAGCGAAGGAAACGCCGATCCTCTTCGTCCTTTTTCTGGGGCTGTTCTGGATTTTGGTCTTCTTGGGGTTTTCGGGGTATGAATTGGGCTACCACCTGGCCCACCGCGAGGCCGCAGTCTATCCGATCTTGCGGACTCCCGCCCTCCATGCTCTCTACATCGGCGCCTTCGGGACGCTGATCTTGGCGATCAGCACCCGCGTAGTGCGCGGCCACGGCGGGGCCCCGATCGTGGCGGACCGCTATACTCTTGTCGCGCTGCTCTTGATGCAGGGGGCCGCCCTTTGGCGGGTCCTCACCCCGGTCTTTTTTGGAGCTTCCGACAGCCTTTGGTTGCGAAATTACTGGGCCGGCTTACTCTGGTGCATCGCCTTTGGAGTATGGGCCTACCGTTACCTGCCGTTTCTGTTTCGGCCGAAGCCGCCAACGTCGGCCTGATTCTTACCGCTACTGGCTTTCTTTTGGAGCCAAGTTAAAATTGTGGCTCCATCAAAAGGGACATCTTGAAAGGAGCCAAGCATGAAACGGATTACATTATCGCTGTTTGCCGCCGTTGCCATGGTAGCCGGCCCTGTGAACCCCCCACTGCCCGACCTGCTGGCTCAGGGTGTTGTATGGATCCAATGGCGGGTCGAGAACGTCAATATCGTCCCGGTGTTTGGGCAGGGGGCCCTCAACGTTTCGCCACGGGTCGGGCATCTCCACGTCAATGTGGACGACCTGCCTTGGTTGTGGGCCGATGCCAGCAACATCAATACGATCGACTTGGCCGGCTTGCCGCCGGGCCCGCACAAGATACGAATCGATTTGGTGAATGCCAACCATCAGGTCTTTCCCGGACAGTCCAAGACGGTGAACTTCACGGTACCTAAGGGGGCTGCTGGTCACTCTCACTAAATGGCGCTATTTTTTTCTCAGTTGGAAGCAGAGGCGCTCTGGCCCGGGCCGCGCTTACCGGCGATCAGCAGCCACGAAGCCAAGGCGCTCGCCGCGGCGAGGCCGGCCGCCAGCCAGGAGACCAGGCGAAAGCCCTCGACAAAGGATTCTTGAATCGCCTGCCGAATGCCCGCTTGGGTGCCCTTTCCGAGAGTATCGGGAATCCTAATATTGGCCAAGTCGCCGCTGTGTCCGAGGACTCGCGCTCGCTCTTCCGGCGGAATCGGCATTGCACTCAAACGCCCGGAAAGATTGGCTTGGAAAGAGCTCAGCAGAAAAACCCCGAAAACCGCAACGGCAAGCAGGCTGGCGGTGCGGGCAACGGCGTTGTTGATGCCGGAAGCGACACCGACGTGCCGTTCCTCGACGGCGCCCATGACGGTGGTCGTCAGCGGCGCGACGCTCAAGGCCATTCCCAGGCTCATTACCGTCACCGCCGGAAAGAAATTGGCCCAGTAATTGCCGGCCTGGGGCCCCGGCAAGGCGAACAAGGCAAAGCCGGCGGCGGCGACAAGGGGGCCGACAACAAGCGGAAGCTTCGATCCAAAATGATCGACCAAGCCGCCGGCCCAGCGCGAGAGCAGGAACATCGTCAATACGAACGGCAGCAATGCCGCACCGGCGGCGGTTGGGCTATAGCCTTGGACTTGAATCAGGTTGAAGGGCAGGAAGAAAAGGATTCCACCTAGCGCGGCATATAAGAAGAAGGTCAATAAATTTGCGCCCGCAAACGTCGCCGAGCGAAACAGTCCGAGCGGCATCATGGGGTCCCGGCGCCTCGCTTCGACCGTGAAAAATCCGGCGAGCGCCGCAAGGCCAGCGGCGATGCTGACGGTGACGACCGGGGAGGTCATGCTCCGGGTGTTCGATTCGATCAGGCCGAAAACGATGCCGGTGAGCCCGAGGGTTGCCAGAGCTCCACCCAAGAAGTCCACTCCCTTGGCTTGCTCGTCTCGGCTTTCAGGGACTTGACGCCACGAGATCAGCAATACGGTCGCGGCGAGAGGAAGATTGATAAAAAAAATCCAACGCCACGAAAACGTCTCGACGAGCCAGCCACCCAAGATGGGACCGGCCCCGGCCGCGATTGAAGTGAAGGCCGACCAAGTCCCGATGGCCCGGCCTCGTCGCTGTTTCGAGAAATTGGCGCTGATGAGAGCCAGGCTTCCCGGCACCAAGAGGGCTGCCCCCACGCCTTGGGCACCGCGGGCGATGATGAGCTGGATCGCGCTCGGGGCGATTCCGCACCAAGCCGAGGCGAGGCCGAAGAGCAGGGCGCCGGCCGAAAAGACTCGCTTGCGACCAAGGCGGTCGCCGATCGAACCGCCGACCAGAAGCAAGGAGGCGAGCATGAGCGCATAGGACTCCACGATCCACTGCGCTTCCGAAACGCTGGCTCCGAGCTTGCTTTGGAGCACCGGAAGGGCGAGGTTCACCACCGTTCCGTCAATGAAGGTGATGCTGGAGCCGAGGATGGCCGCCGCCAACACCCAAGGCCCCTTGGCCCCGCAATCCTTGACCTCCGGGCGAGAGCGCAGGATCGCTTCATTGCAAGGGTCTCGAGCGTCGCTGAGCATTTCGGCTTCCTTTGCGCGGCCCATTCTAGGGCGCGGGCACCGAACCTAACAGCGAATTAATCGCCCCATGGTGCGGGGAGAGGGCAATCCGGCTTCCTGGCCGCGCTTAGGGCTTGCTCGAAGGCGCGATTTGAGCCTAGGTTCAAACGAACGATTATTCGGAGTTTTCTCGCCTGGAAGAGTCATCCCGACCGCCGAAATGCCACGAATTGGGCGCCTTGATCCTTTGCTACGCCCTGGCCCTCCTGCCTCCCTTTCTGGTGGAGCTTTGGCACGATTATTCCGGCGTCTATTACCTTTACGCCAGCCGCTGGAACTACATCTTCAGCACCTCGCTGCTGATCCTCTTGTTCGCGCTGGCGTTGGCTTGCTTGACCCACTACGCCGGGCGCTTTCGCCGCTTTCTGTTCGTTTTATTGATGCTGGCTCTGTCTTTCTTGGGCACGGTCAATCTCATTCATGTCGCCCTATACGATGCGCCTATTTCGGTCGGCGCGGTCGACGCCTTGCTGGGGACCGATCTCCACGAAGCGATCGAATACCTCACCTTCCATTGGACCAAGGGAGTGATGCTGTCCTTGGCGCTTTATGGCGCCGGCGGTTTGGCCATGGTGCTGGGAATGTGGCGGTTGCTCGGCCGTCCTCGTTGTTGCGGCCGTCGCGACCATCGCTGGGCTTGGCCGGCCCTATTGGTCTTGGCCGCGGTGGTTTATCGATTTCCCGGCATCGCTTATTACCATGTCGAGGCTTTCCAAAAGAAAGCGCTGTGGTCCCGGATGGCCGAGCTCAACCGCCAAGTGCCCAGCGTCCGCATCTTCCACGACATCGGAAATTGGCTGGCCTATCGCCAATGGCTCGAGCAGACCCAGCAGGTCCGGGTCGGCAACAACTACGGCGCGGCCTTGGTCGAGGCCTCGCGGCCCCGGACCGTCGTGATCGTGCTCGGCGAGTCGCTGCGCCGCGACCGGATGAGCGTCTACGGCTATCACTTGCCGACCACTCCCCGCTTGGACGCCAGGCGCAAGCAGCTCCTGCTGTTCAACCGGGCTATATCGCCGTCCAATCAAACCGTCCCGAGCTTGACCAAGATGCTGACGACCGCCACCATCCATGAACCCGACCGCTTTCTGACCGAGCCCTCCATCCTCAACGCCGCGAAGAATGCCGGCTACCGGACCTATTGGCTGTCGAACCAGGGCAGGGTCGGGGTTTTCGATTCTTTGATCTCCCTGATCGCCCACGACTCCGAGACGACCATCTTCACGAACACCGAGTTCTATGGGACCGTCTACGACGAGGCCCTGCTCCACCCCCTCGGTGTCGTCTTGAAGGAGGAGTATCCGCATAAATTCATCGTGCTGCACACCTTGGGATCCCATCAAAATTACCGGAACCGCTACCCGCCCGAAAACTCCCATTTTAGCGCCGAAAGCTATCTCGATGCCTGTTCCACCCCGGAAGAGGCCCAAACGCTGGCCGAGTACGACAACAGCGTGCGCTACACCGACGAGGTGCTGGGCGAGATTTTGCAGTTGCTGGAAAAGCAGCCCGACAGCGTCCTGCTCTTCGTCAGCGATCACGGCGAAAGGCTGTTCGACAAGGAGGGGAGCGCCTGCGGCCATGGCTTTCCCGAGCCCCGCCGGCTGGAGTTCGACGTGCCCTACTTCATCTGGTGCAATGGCGGCTGTCCCAAGGCCTGGAAGCGTAGTCAGGCCCGGAACCGCGACGTCGCCTTCAGCACCGAGAACCTTTTCCACACCGCGGCCAATTTGCTGGGGCTGGAGATGGAGGTCTACAAAGCCCAGGACGACGTCTTGAATCCCCGTTACTTGCCGGCGCGAAAGCCCCTGATCATCGACGTCAATCGCCAAGTCCGGCCGTATTTTTCGCTGCCTTAAAAAGAGCTGCCCATCTTGAAGAAGATCAAGGGTCCTTCGCCGCCGTAACCGGCCTCCAGCCGCATCAGAAGCTTTTCTCGCATCAAGACGCTCAGGCCGCCGCCGACCGAGTATTTCCAATCGTCGAAGGAGAAATCCGAGATGCCCGGAAAGACCCGCCCGGTGTCGACGAAAACCACCCCGTCGATGAAGGAACCCTTTTGATCGTCCCAAACACTCGAGTAGGTCCATATCGGAAAACGATATTCAGCGTTGAAGAGAACGCTGGACTCGTCGCGAAACCTTCCGACTTCGAAGCCGCGCAGGGGGGAGTAATGGTCCAAGTCGGTGAGCAGGTTGAACGGGATCGTTCCGCCGCCGGTCGGCTGTTGGAAGGCCCAGGCGTTTCGCAGCAGCAAGACATAGCGCGGCGCCCAAAGGGGGATGTATTGCTGGATGTCGATCTCATATTGATTGAAGCTGAAGGATCCGGCGCTCAAGTCCTGGAAGCGGGTGAAACGGAAGGAGCGGTATCCGCCTTTGAGCGGATAGATCGGGTCGCTGCGGGTGTCGTGGGCGATGCCGAGCCCGGTCACGAAGTAATGGGTGCGTTGTTGGAAGCCCGGCAATTCCGAAGGCGGGAAGACGTCCTGGACCGGCGGGGCCGAATCGCCGCCGGCCCCGTGGGCTTTCGCGGTCATGAATTGAAGCGGCACCGTCATCTTTAAATGGGGCAGGACTTCGTAGCTTAAATTGACGCCGGTGCTCAGTTGGTCGTAAGCGTATTCGCCCTCGGCTTGCTCCGGCGTATCCGAGCCGATTCCGAAGTAGGCGGCTTCGTTCCGATTTCGGAAATGGGCGACGACCTCATATTGAAAGGGCCGGCCGCCCAATTCGATGGGATTGCCCGAAAATACCAGGTTGGCTCGGTTATCGACGTCGAAAAAGAAAGTGTAATCGAGATATAAATCTCCGGCCTTGAAGATGTCGTCGATCCTCAGGCTGAAACCGAGCCCGAAACCCTCGCCGCCGCCGGTCTGGAGGATCGGAAAGACCGAAAACTTTTTCGGCTTGGGCTCGCCTTGGCGATGTTTTCCCATCCACTTGCTCTCGACCGCGCGGATGCCTTGGATGAAAGGCCAGGTGATGCCTTGCATGACGTAGGCCGGAATCTTCAGGGGAAAGAGAAAATATTGTTTCCTTTTGGCCGAGGGCGGCGAGGTGATGGTCACCAGCGGCTCGGGCGACGGCGTCGGTGAAGGCGAGGGGACCGGGGGTCTGCCCGCCGCCGGGCCCGAAAAGAGGCAAAGCAATAAAATGGTTCCCAGTGCTTTACGCATCGTAACGCCGTTTCAACCCCAGCAAGCGGAGCTGGCCGTCTTTCTGAATGACCAAGTCGATGATCGGACCGAAAAACTTCCGATCTTGAGCCCGAGTCTGAAGCTGCAGCAAGTATGGCTTTCCGGGATGGAGGCGCTCGACGACTTCGGAAGGCAGAGTCAGCGAATTGACGGCGGTCTCGGTCCAAGGCATCGCCACGTAGACGCCGCGCTCCTGAAGAACCCGGAAACGGTAAAGCGCCGAGCCGGCCGGCCGCATCCCCGAGGTCACCGCGAGGTCCTCGAAGTCGAGGCGGACCCCCTGGGCTTGAGCCGAGAGTTTAAAGTTGTCGAGCGGGTTCATGGCCGTAAACCAGTGATCGCGAATCTTGTTTCGGCGCTCGATCAGGGTCTTGGTCACGTAGGCCTCGGCCCGGGGATCGGAATACCGGCCCTCCTTCACGATGAGCGCGATTTGCTGGTCGCTCAAGCGGGTGAGGATTTTGGTGGCCCAAAAGGCGTCGCGATCGGTCGTGTTTTGGAAGGGTGGATAGGGGTAATGGGGACGGAAGGTTTGAGGCTTGAAGTATTTGGATTCGAACAAGCCGACCGAAGGCATTCCCGGATCCGCTATTTTCTCGTCATTCCGCCGGTAACCGCCGAGGGTGACGGTCGTTGCCAAAACCTCGCCGTAGTTGAACTCATAGTCTTGATAGTGGAGCTTGGACTTCGGCTTGACCGTGGCGCTGCCCAAGGAATTGCCGAAATCCATCATGTGGTGCTTGACGTAGCCCTTGCCGCCGGGCCCGGTTCGGATAAAGGAGTCCAGCGAGTTTCCTTCCCGGACGTCGGTGTTTCCGATCAAAGCCGAGAAGTATCGATATCCCCGGATCTCCCGGCGATGCTCGTGGGGGATGCGGTCGTTGGCATCGGCCCGCCGTCTTCCGCGAACCGGGAATGGCCCGATGATTTCCCCTTCCAGCAAGCGGCTGGCGACGGCCCGCAATTTCCCATCGGACGTTCGAGGGACGTCGCGCAGCATTTCGTCCAGCTTTTCTTGATTTAGAGAAACCTTTTCGGTGAGTTCAAGGATCGTCGGCGAAAAATTGACGATATAGGTCTGGGCCACGTTGTAACCCATCGCATAGATGATGCGGGTTCCGATGACCTCGGCGGCGGTCATCATTTCCAAATGTTGGGGCGGGTCGAATTTCAGGAAAAATTTCTCGCCGGCCGGATCCTCGATGAGAAAACCCGGGCTGACCCCGGCTTTCTTGGCTTGAATGATCTTCCAGGGGCCGCGAGGGTCGGGACCGTTTCCGGGTCCGGCTCCGCGAAGCTCTTCCGCCGGCAGCTCTCTTTTCCCCAGTCGGTTGGTGAACCAAGTCGAGTCCGCCACTTCATCGAAGTTGTTGGTGTTGTAGGCCTCTTCGAGCGGCGCGGCCCCCAGGGCGTGCAAGGCTCTTTGACCGCGCAAGGGCACGTCGACCAGCCGCTCGAGCTGATAGAAAAACTGATACTGAACGCCGTCGGCGATGCTGTACTCACGCCGGGTCTTGGGCTTGTCGATGGGAATTCGATCGTTATCCTGGAGCCAACGGGTTGCTGGATAGCGAACGACTCGGGTCGGGGCGCAGGCCGAAAAATGACCGGCGCTCAAGGTGAGTAAAAGAATCGGGATGCAAATTCGTTTCATGGCGAATTGCTGTCCAGAGGCCCAAACGCCCATTTTCACGCATGCCGCCGAAGGCTCACAACCTATTTTAAATCATATTTTTCGTCGCCAGCTCCGCCTTGCCGGCCGGCCGGTCCGCGCGTAACCTATTTCGATGCTTGGTGGAGGAACGCCCATGTCCGCAAAATTATTCAGCGCCGCCGTATTGCTGGCGCTTGTATTGAATGGAATGTCCCCTTGCCAAGGGGCCGATAAACCCAAGGCGCCGCCGCCGACCTCGGAAAGCCCGGCCGCCGCGCCCCCCACCAAAAGGGTCGTAGGACCGCTCAGCCCGGCCGATGCCCAGGCCTTGGCGACCATGAACGATCGCCTGAAGGAATACATCGACCTCCACGTTAAAATCGAAGCCACCCTTCCCAAGCTCGGCAAGGACGCGACTCCCCAGGAAATCGACAAGAACCAAAGAGCCTTCGAAGCGCAGATGCGCAGCGCCCGAGCCAATGCCAAGCCCGGCGATATTTTCACGCCTGAAGCCCAGCCGGTCATCAAGCGCTTGCTGGCCCAAGTGTTCGGCGGTCCCGAAGGACGGCAATTGCGGGCCTCGATCATGGACGAAAACCCGGTCGGGATCACGCTTTCCGTGAATGGCCGCTATCCCGACAACGTGCCTTTGTCGACCGTTCCGCCCGAGGTTTTACAGACGCTTCCCAAGCTGACCGAGGACATGGAATACCGCTTCATCGGCGACCGGCTCATCTTGCTGGATACCCACGCTCACATTGTGGCGGATTTCGTCAATGATGCGATGCCGAAGTAGAGGAGAGCGCTCCAATGCATCACTTGAATTTTCACCGTGCCGTTTTGATTTGGCTCGCGATGCTGGCGGCTCCGGTCCAGGCGGAGCCCGACGTTGCCTTGCCGAACAAGGAGGGATCGGTGAAATTCGCCGTCCTCGGCGATTTCGGCACCGGCGCCAGCACCCAATATCAGCTTGGCGAGCAGATGGCGAAATTCCGGGAGGGCTTTAAGTTCGACTTCGTGGTGCTGGTCGGCGACAACCTCTACGGCAGCGAGCGGCCGCAGGATTTCCAGAAGAAGTTTGAAACGCCTTATAAGGCGCTGCTCGATGCCGGGGTGAAGTTCTATGCTTCGCTGGGCAACCACGATTCGAGGGAGCAGCGTTTCTATAAGCTGTTCAACATGGACGGGAAGCTCTATTACACTTTCAGCCCCAAAACCGACGTCCGCTTTTTTTTCTTGGAGAGCACCTATCCCGAGCCCGAGCAAATCAAATGGGCCGAAGGCGAGCTCAAGTCCTCGAACAGCGATTGGAAGATCGCGGTGTTCCACCACCCGCTGTACTCGTCGGGCAACCGGCATGGATCGGACATCCGGCTCCGCGAGGCCCTGGAGCCGATTTTCATCCAAAACAACGTGAGCGTGGTCCTCACCGGCCATGACCATTTCTACGAGCGGATCAAGCCCCAGAACGGGATTTACTATTTCGTCGTCGGCTCGGGCGGCAAGCTTAGGTCGGGCAATATCGACAAAAGCTCGGGATTGACCGCCAAGGGTTTCGACACCGATCTAGCCTTCATGGTGGCCGAAATCGTGGGCGACGAGATGTATTTCAACGCGGTTTCACGGACCGGGAAAATCGTGGACTCCGGCGTTTTGACCCGCCGAAAACCCGTCAAGTGACCGTAGATGTTTCTGGAGCATGTCCTGCCGGGACTTCCATATTTCCGTCTTCGAAGGTGTCACTTGAAGACTTCCGACGATGGCGGCGACTGGTCGAAGCCATCGTTGACTCGCAAGAAGGACTTGAGGCTGCCGAGAATCTCCAGCTCATTGCCTTGGCCGGCGTTCTCGGGCGGAAGTGGGAGATCGAACTCGCCATAGGCCGTGTCGCTGTATAAGTTGTTGGGGCTGTTGCTGCCCTCGGCCCCGACGATCAAGGCTCGCAGCGTGTTGAAATCGCCGGTCGGGAAGGCGTCGGCCGATCGGGCCGCCACCAAGTATAGGTCAGAGAAGGCGCTGTTCTCGAATTCGGCGCTGATCAACTTGAGATCCAAGTGATTGTGGGAGCTCGGTCCGACATGATCGGCGTCGGAGAAAAATCTCACGGCGCCGGAGGCCAGGACGCCGATGCCGCATTCCTCGAAGCGATCCCGAAACGAGAACATCGCCAAGCTGTTGCGCTCGGTTGTGATATCCAGTGGAAAGGGGATGGGAGCGCCGGAACCGCCGGTCAATGCCATCCCGATGATGGTGCCGGCGGACGCCGGACGATACAGGTTATGGATCGAAGTGATCGAGGTCGAGGAGTCGTGGACGGCGTCGGGCCGGCTCACGCCGCCGTTAGCATCGACTCCGCCTTCGAATTTATTTTGATGGAGCAGGACGTCGATATGGGAGCGGGCCGCGAAATTGATCGCGAAAACGCCGGAGCCGCCGCGGCCGGCCCGGTAGACCGAATGGCTTATCTTGGCCGACAGCACGGAATCGGTATCGGCGCCGGGCGGGTTGCCGAGGTTGAGATTACGGGTGATGACCGCGACTCCCCGGCCGCTGGGGCCGTTGGGCACGATGCCCGAGAAATTGGGGTTATCGAGCTCGCATTGATGGATCTCGGCTGCGACCGAATCGTTTTGCGAGCGCGGTGCGACCTTCACGAGGTTGCCGCGATTGCGCGAGCAGCAGCGCTGGCGCGCCGGATCCGGGACATTGGGCGGAGTGCACATGGTCGCGTCGTCGGCGGTGCAAAGCCCGCCCGGCCCCATGTCGAGGTCCCGGATCAGGAGATTTTCGACCCTCGAGCCATCTCCCATGACGACGATGTCGCCGACCAGGCCGAGAGTGGCTTGAAGGACCGGCGCCGTGTCCGGCGCCAATCCCTCGGGATAGCCATTTCCGTCATACTCCATGACCCCTTCGCCACGGACCGTGGCTCCGTCAGGGACGGTGAGAGTCGTGCTCACCTCATAGGTTCCGGCATGGACCAAGATCCGCTTGCCGGCATTG
>DATEDP010000154.1 GCA_035281585.1 bacterium | reverse complement strand
GCCATGGCGGGTTCCTCTCGGAACAAGCCGCGCTTCGACGCGGAGATGAGCTCCTTGCCCAAAAAATTGGAGAAAATGAACGAAGCGCAGCTCCAAACGGTCGTCAAGCAGATCGTGACCCAGATCATAGAAAATCCGCTTCAAGCCGGAGATGGCGAAGCCCTCAGACCTTCCGAGCTGATCAAGAAACAGCGGCTACGGCTTAAAGCCAGCTTGGATGTCCTTAAAAGCATCCATCCAAGAGAAGGGGCCGCCCTTCGCGCGGCCACTTTTTCCGCCTTGTTGAGCATGCTCCAGGCGGCTCCCGCAGGCTGGATGGGGGGAACCATCCGCAAAGAAATCCATCGCGGCCTTCGAGAAGCTTACACTTCGGAAGACGCCGTCGCGTTAGTCGGTCAGGCCTCGAAAATCATGGCCCAACTCGTGAATAACGACCCGATCGCCCAAGATTACCTTCAATTCCTGCGAAAAAATTTATCACTGCGGCAGCGCAAGGTCTTCATGGGGAATTTGATCACGGAAGCTCGAAGTCTCACCGAAGAAAATCAGATCAAGGCCGTCCTGGCCGTATTGATCGATCAAATGCCGGATGCTGTCTCGCTTTTAAGGGATGGTGATGCCGCCCCGCCGGGCTATTTCCCGTTTTTGAGGGAAAAACTGCCGCCGAAGCAGTTAAGAGTTTTGACACAGGCCTTGATCGAGGAGACCGCAAAACTGCCCGAAAAAACGCAAGATAAAATCATCGCGGAAATCGAGATGAATTGGACGGCGATGAACCGGCTGGAGCGAGACGTTATATTGGCGGGACTCAAGCCAAAAGCCGGGAGCTCGCCGACGAGCAAGCTTGCCGAACTCTATTTCGACCTTCAATGGCAGGTGGAATCGAGAAACCCTCCCGTCAACTCCGCCTTGCGGTCCGTCGGCAAAAGAGTCGCCCTCGACGAAGACATCGTCCACTATCTGCTTGAGGCGCCGGCTAAGCTCGATTCCGAGCCGGTCTCCGGAATCCAAGAAAAACCCACCACCCGCCCTCCGGCTCCTAGTCATCGGCCATCGGCTAGCCCCGGAGCCGTCGCCATTTGGGGCCGAAAGTTTGAATTCAACCCGAAGCTGGTCGGCCCCCATGACATGACCGAGATTTCTGGGATGCTGGCAAGCTGGTCTTCCCATAAAAAGCCGCCCTCAATCGTTGGAAAGGCCTTGATCGGAGTCCGGGACCGTCATCCGGATGCGGAAATTCGCCGGCGGGCTGCCGAGATCATTCAGACCCATGGCTTGGATGCCACCGATAAATAAGTCCGCAACTTACCTGGGGGTTCGGCGAAATAAAGCCATATAATCCAAGGGGCTCGGGTCTCTTCGTTCTCCGTGCGGGTGTGGCACGGGGCCGCGGCGGGACTTTCTTTACATGCAGGCGGCACGTCTTTCTCATTCGTCTTCGACAAATCTCGATCTTTCGCCGGCGCAACGGCGCGAGTATCTCTCCTTGCAAAAGGAAAAGGACCCCGAGCTGCGCGACCAGGCCTTGCTCGCGCTGGCCGGCCGGCTGGAGCGGTCGAAGCGCTTCAGCGCCGCGGCCCAAATCTATTCGGAGCTGCAGCAGGGCGCTTCGGAGGTTTCGGATCGAGCTCGCGGCCGGCTTCAGGCCTTGGCTGGATCGGGAAGCTTCGGCGCTCAGACCGAGCTAGCCCTTAATCAATTGGTGGACGGCATCGCCGATCCCGCAGCCTTGACGGCGATGGGCGCGGCCGGCGCCGCCTTCCGAATCGTCCGCTTAGCGGCGCTGAGCCGGCTGATCGCGGCTCCCGGCGCCGGGCTGCTCACCCGCGGTGTCGGCGCCCGCGGTTTGGCTTCGAGCTTGGCCTTTGCCGCCGAAGGCTCGGTCTTTCCGGCGGTCCATGGTTTGGCGGCGCGAGCTTTGGGCGCGGCGCCGGAGTCGACCGGCTTCGGCGAACAAGCTCTGGCCAGCTATTGCGTCCTGGGCGGCCTGCGGGCGGCGACGCTGGTCGGCCGCGGCCTGAGCGGCGGCTTGACGACGGGGTTGGGCGGGAGCCTCCTTCAGCAAGGGACCCTATTCGGCGGCATCCTGCTTGGGTCGAGCCTGGAAAAATCCCTCGGCTTGAAAGCCGAGGCTCCTTGGTCTTCGACCCTGGCCCAATCGTTGGTGACCTTGCTGCATTTCAATGCCGCCGGCTCGCTGTTCCGCAGCTTGAGCGGCTCGCGCTTTCAGGCTTGGGAAAAGGGCCTGGACCTCAGGATCCAAAACTTGGAGAGCGGCTTGCCGGCCGGTTCTTGGCTGAACCTCAACAATCGTCAGCTGGCCCCGGCCGAAGGCTTGGTTTGGAAGATGGCCGATGGGGAAAAGAGCGACAAGCCCGCGCTTCGGGGACAAGTTTCCCAAGCGCCGGCATCGGGCAAGGCTCCGGCTTCGGCTCCGGTTTCGGGGCCGGCGGCCAAGGTTGAGGAGGTTTTGGAATTCTTCGGAACCTTGGAAGTCACCACCAATTTGCTGAAGCAACATTCGTCGATCATCACCGCCCTGGGCAATGGCAATGTCCGCCTGAAAATCATCCAGAGCAGCGGCGGCTGGCCGAGCGGCTTTCTCGCCCATTTGGCCAAGTACGTCCAGTTCCACCTGGTCCGGCGAGGCTTGGTCGAGAGCTCCGGCCAGACTTTGACGGTGGAGCTTTTCGGCGGCGGGAAAACCAATCAAATCGTCCGGCTCAACAAGGTTGCGGGTGAATACGTTTTGGCCAACGACTCGAAACCGCCTCCGCCCCGCGAGCCCGGGGCGAGTCCCTTCGTGACCGCCACCAATATTTTGAAAGGAACGCCGCCCGAAGCGAAGGCGAAACCCGAGGCGACGAGGCAGGCCCAAAATTCCCCGCCAAGCTCCGAGCATTCTTGGCAGCGCTTCGAACGGGAGCTGAAGACCGAAGTCAACTACATCCGCCAAGGAATGGGCGAACGCGAGGCTCGCTTGGTTTTTCGCGAGAATTATCCGGCCGATTTCTTCGAATCCCGCAAGAATGAAATCGCCAAGCGCCTTCAGGAAAGAAGCGCCAACATGATGGTTCCTTTGGGATTCAGGGTGATTCTCCAGATCGGCGAGGCCGAGGGCGCCCGAGAGGTGGTCTATATCAAGCAGATCGGCGGTTATCGGAGAGAGGATTCCAAGTCTAAGCGTTAGCCAGGAATTCCTGGGCCTGCCGGATGTCGGCCCGGATCTGCTGGATCAGGTCGGCGGCCGACGCGAAGCTCCGCTCCTCGCGGAGCCGCTTGACGAAGTGGAGCCGCAGCTTTTTGCCGTAGAGGTTGCCCTTGAAATGCAGCAAGTGGGCTTCCAGGCTCAAGGCGCTGCCGCCGAAAGTCGGGTTCTGACCGAGGTTGGCGACCGCTCGGTATTTCCTCCTTCCAACCTGAGCGAAGCAAGCATAGACGCCGGTCGCCGGCAGGAGCTCATTCCCGGTCTTGAGGTTGGCGGTCGGAAAACCGAGGCCGGCTCCGCGGCCGGCTCCCCGAATCACCGTTCCATCGACGAAGAACCAGCGGCCGAGCAAGTTGGCGGCGAGCTCGACCTCGCCCTTGGCGACGAAGGCCCGGATCTGGGTCGAGCTGATCAAGGCCTCGCCCTCGAGCTGGGCTTCCAGCACCCGGCAGAAGACGCCGGCTTCGGCGCAGAGCCGCTCCAGCACTTCGACGGTTCCGCTGCGCCGGCTGCCGAAGGTGAAGTCGTAGCCCACCACCACGCCCACGGCGTGGAGCCGCTTGAGCAAGATTTTTCGGAACCATTCCTCGGCTCCGAGGTGGGCGAACTTCAGGTCGAAGGGTTCGACCACCGCCGCGTCCAGCCCGGTTTTATTCATCAGCTCCAGCTTTTGCTCCAGGGTGTTGATCATCGGCGGCGCCGCGACCTGGGAGAGAATTTTCACCGGATGAGGGTCGAAGGTGTAAGCCACCGAGCGGCCCTTGACCCGCTTGGCCTCGCGGATCGCGAGCTTGAACATCTTTTGATGAGCTTGATGGACGCCGTCGAAATTTCCCAGGGCCACGACCGGGTTCTTGGTCGAGGCGGGGAAAGTTGAGGAAGAGCGGTAGACCTTCACGGCTTACTCTTGGCGGATGTAGAAGCTGTGCCGGGTGCTGAGGTCGTTCTTGTCCCGGGCCAGGATGGTGATGAGGTTATTGTCCTTCTCTTTAAGCGGCAGCTCGGCCTCGAAGTTGGCGCTGGTCGAGGCGGCGGCGCCGTCGGGGAAGACCTGGAGGTAGGCTTTGTAGTCGCCGACGTAGACCGAGATGTCCTTCAGGCCGGAGGCATCCTCGGCCTTGCCGCTGACCTTGATCTTTTTGTGGCCGGTATGGGACGGCTGGCTCTCCGGCGTCAGGACGATGCGGGGTGCGGTCTCGAAAGAGCTCAATCCGGGAACGGCTTGGCCCAGCGGGAATTTCAGCTTGTCGCCCAGGACCTCCATGGTTTCCTGGTCGCTGACCGAGAGCTCGAGCTCGACCTTGTCCTTGGTGAAGCCGCGGCCGACCGTGAAGTTCAACGCGCCGGCTTTTTCGCCGCCGGCCGGAAGCTCGTCCAGCTTTTCCCGGCCCTTGCCGATAAAAATGCCTTCGCCGTCGAGGTTTTTGAGGTTGAGGACCGTCTTCTTGCTCAAGCCCGGCCCCTCATTTTTCACCTGGACCTTGAGCGAGGACTTGGCGCCGGCTTCGATCTTATGCTTGTCAGCGCCGCGGACCTCATCGGTCACGTGATAGCGGTAAGCGAAGGTCGGGCGGGGCAGGGGCTCGGTGACGACGACGGTTTGGAAATTCTCCGGCACCTTGCCGTTGCCTTCACGGAAAGCGAAGCTGACCTTGTCCTCCCGGCGCAGCGCCGCCGCCGGGATCTTGATCGGCACGGTCCAGGTCCGGGTTTCGCCCGGCAGAAGCTTGCCGAAGATGAACTCCCGGTTCTTGAGCATGAAGTTCTCGCTCTCGGTCGAGGCGATGAGCTGGTGGAAGGCTCCGTCGCCGACGTTGCGGATCTTCAGCTCCAGCTTGACCTCTTCACCGGCCTTCAGGACCTGACCGGCCGAGGAAATAATGTTGAAGGTCACCTCGGCCTCCGGCTTTCCGTCACTATCCTGCTTCGACCAATCGATGCCGATGCCGGCCAAGGCATCTTGAATCTTGCGGTCTTCTTCCTGGGAAGTGGGCCCCAGCAGCTCCTTGGCGGTTTCGAGCATCTGCTTGCGCTTGGGGTCGGAGCTGCGGCGGAGCAATTGGGAGGCAAAGCGGATCTGAAAGTCCTCTTCGATCTCGTTGCTGTAGGTCGAGCTGTCCTCTTCGCCTTCCTCGCCGTCGCCCTTCTTGGCTTGGTAGAAGCCGAGGGCGTAGGTCGGCTTGGAGGTGTTCTTGAACTTGTTCTCGAGGTGCTTCTCGAGGTCTTTTTCACCGAAGGTCTGGCTTTCGATCAGGTCGACCTTGTCCTTGCCGACGCTTTCCGGGGTAAGTTGAATGTCGGGCGTGATGCCGACCGACTGGATCGACTCGTTGCCCGGCGTCAGGTATTGGGCCACCGTCATCTTGAGGGCCGAGCCGTCCTTGAGCGAATAGACCGACTGGACGCTGCCCTTGCCGAAGGTCTGGTTGCCGATGACGACCGCGCGGTCGTTGTTCTTCAGGGCGCCGGCGACGATTTCCGAAGCCGAAGCCGAGCCGTCGTTGACGATCACGACGACGGGGTAATCAGGCTCGGTGTCGGAGCCGGTGGCCTCGTCGACCTCGAGGACCTGGTTGTTGGCGCCGACGGTCAGCACGATGGTGCCCGAGGTCAGGAACTTGTCGGCCATGTCCACCGCTTGGTTGAGCAGGCCGCCGGGATTGTTCCGCAGGTCCAGGACCAGGCCTTTGAAGTTCTTGCTGCGCTCGCGCATCGAGCGGAGGTGCCGGGCCATTTCCCGCGAAGTCTCTTCCTGGAAGCTTTTCACCCGCAGCACCCCGATGTCGCCCTCGGGCGCCGCCAGGAGCTTGGACTGGACCGATTCGATTTTGATGTTGGCCCGGGTGAGGGTGAAGTCCATCGGAGCCTCGGCGCCCTCGCGGGTGACCGTGATGCCCACGCTGGTGCCGATCTTGCCGCGCAGCCGCTCCACCGCCTCGGTCAGGTCCATGTTGATCGAGGCCTCCTCGCCGATCTTGATGATCTTGTCCTTGGGCTTGAGGCCGGCCCGGGCCGCCGGGGTGTTGGGCAGGGGCGCGATGACCGTCAGCTCGCCTTCTTTCAGGCCGATGACGATGCCGATGCCGCCGAACTCGCCCTCGGTTTGGGTCTTGAATTCGGTGAACATCTTGGGCGGCAGCAGGGCCGAGTGGGGATCGAGCGAGTCGAGCATGCCGTTGACCGCGGCGTACTGCATGTCCTCGAACTTGACCTCGCCATGGTAGTTGGCCTCGACGAAGGCGAAGACGTCTTGGATCACCGGCAGGATATCCTCGGCGCCCTTCATCGAAGGCAGGGCGAAGCTCTTCTTCTTGCCCTCGACCTCGACGGTGAACTGATTGGAGTTGTCGGGAAAGAGGACCAAGATCTCGGGGACGTTGCGGGAGAGGCCGAAGAGCGATTCCTTGAGCAGGTTCTTGGGGCCCAGGGCATCGGTGTCGTAATAATTCTTCACCAGGTAGCGCAGGGTCTGGCGGAAAGTCTCGGCCCGCGAGAACTCGGTGCTCTTGGCCGGCGCCTCCGGCGTTCCCACCACCGCCGCCGGCCCCGGCTGCTCGCGGTATTCCTTGAAGCGCGGGTAGAGCAAAACCGCGGCCGCCAAAAGCGAAAAGAAGGCGAGAATTTTGAGAAGACGGGATTTCAAAGGGTCGACCTGAAAGGAAGCATCCGATATATTCATGAATTCCCTTAATTTTTGCCGTGAACCGGGTGGTTGAGTCAAGCCCGATCCTAGACGGTCATCCTGAGGAGCGAAGCGACGAAGGATCTATGACCTCCTTGGTGGGTAGGAGATCCTTCGCTGCGCTCTGGATGACAAGGCTTTTACGCCTCAATTCCGGTTCCCGGTCTTGGTCTTTCCCCGCCGCGCATTCGCGCCATGATGACGAAGCCGGCCGCGGTCCAAAACAGCATTCGGGTGCGCCGGACGATCTGGATCGAGGTGCCGACCGCCGGATCCAGCTTGAGCAGGGCGAAGATGCCGGCAAAGGCGCCTTCCATGACCCCCAAGGTTCCGGGAACGAAGACGAAAACCATATTGATGATCACGGTGACCGAAGCCAGCAAATAGGCGTCGAGCCAAGCCAGCGGATGGCCCAGGAAGCGGGCGGCCAGGTAGAGCTCGGCCACGCCGCAAAGCCGGCCGAAAAAGTGGAGGGCGAAGGCCGCCAGAAAGCCTTTCCGATTCATTTTATAAAAACGCGAGATATGGCCGTCGATTTCGCGGACCTGGTTTTCGGTTTTTTCGGAAAAGGTCTTCTTGATTCGAAGCTTCTTCAAAAGGTCGAGGATGAAGGCGAAGAGGCCCTCGTGGGAGCGGTAATACAGGAACACCGAAGCCCCGACAAAAATCAGCAGGACCAAGGGCAGGCCGATCTCGAGGGTCGGGGACAGGGGGAATTTCACCAAGGTGATGACCACGCCGATCAGCATGAAAAGGGCGATGGCGAGATTGTTCAGGGTGCGGTCGACCACCACCGAGGCCGTGCCTTCGGTAACCGGGATGTGATCCTTCAGCATCAGGATCCGGGCCGGGTCGCCGCCGCCCCAGCTGAGGGGCGTGATGCTGTTGATGGCCTCGCCCGCGACTTTGATTTTGAGAATGTCCCAGAGCCGGACCCGCCGGGAGAGGTTTTTCAGGAAGATTTCCCAAGCCAGGGCATAGGCCAGGTACCAAAAGAGGCTGACCAGGAGAATCCAGCCGAAATTCCAGCCGACGGTCCTCAAATATTCCAGCAAGACGGCGGGTTTGAGCCGAACCACCAGGTAGACGAAGAGGGCGAGGCCGAGGAGGAAGAAAAACTGCCTTAAACGCCGCCGAGATTGAGGGGAGGCCAGGAATTTCATGAAGTTATAGGGGTGGCTCTTAGCCGAAACAGGCCCTCCAAGGATAGCCAAAAATGCGGCGGTCACTCCGCTTTTGCCATTGACACCGAATTGCCATAAACTTATAACCGCCTGATTATCTTGGATAAAATAAATTGACGCATCCAGATAGAGAAGGGTCAGGACTCTTTATGAGGCAGATCGGCGTTCCTTTGAAGTGGATCCAGCTCACTCCCAGTGAGAAGGCCTGCTGCGAGAAGATCCTCACCAACACCGACGCCTGGATCGCCCGCAACGTCAACAAGCGGATCTCGATGCCGGTAAGTATTTACTTAGCTCGGGCCGGCATCACTCCCAACCAGATCACCTTCTTCAACCTGCTCCTCGGTGTTTTGGCCGGGCTGGTGGCCTCCTTCGGCGGCTATCAAAATCTGGTCTGGGGCGCGGTCCTCTTTCAGCTGGTTTCGATCATCGACGGTTGCGACGGCGAGGTCGCCAAGCTCAACCAGAAGGCGACCCGCTTCGGCGCCTGGTTCGACACCATCGGCGACAACCTGGCCTTCGTCCTCTTCATCACCGGCGTGACCTTCGGGCTTTATCGCGAGACCCATGCCCTTTGGATCGTCAACTTGGCCAAGCTTTCGCTCTTCTCCTTCGCCATCTTGCTCTGCATCATGGTCAGCTACCTGATCCAGGCCAAGAACAGCTCGGCCTCGCTGGTCACCTACGAGAAGGAGGTCGTCAGCGCCTCGGCCAAGAAGCAGAATCCCTTCGTCTCCAAGCTGGTGCACTACGGCAAGTTTTTGGTGAAGAAGGACTTCTTCGCCTTCCTGTTCTTTGTAATGGCGGTTGTCGACCTGCCCGAGACCATCGTGGCCTTCTCGGCCCTGGGCACCACCGCCGTGGCCCTGGTCCTGACCGGCATCACCTTCAAGCGCCGCCGCGCCGCCAAGGCCGCGGCCGCCCAAACGGTTCCCGCCGAAGAGCCGACGGGGGTCGCCCCCTAATGGATCGCCCGCCAAGCAAATCGGTTTGCGTCTTCGATTTCGACGGCACCCTGGTCGATTCGATGAGCGGCTTCGCCGACTTGGCCGCCGAGCTGATGGCCGAGCATTTCGGCCTGGACCGCGAGCCGGCCCGCCAAGATTATCTCCGCACTTCGGGGCTGCCTTTCTTCCAACAGCTGGAGTCCCTGCGCCCCGGCGATCCGCGCAATGCCGGGGTGGCCGAACGCTTCGAGGCCGCCAAACAGGCCGAATACTTCGAGCGGCCTTTCTTTTCCGAAGTTCCGGCCGCCATCGACGAGCTCCAAGGGCATGGCATCCGGGCGGTGGTTTCCTCGAACAACGGCCAGGAAATCGTCGAAGAGTTTTTGCAAAAAAAGCCCCGGCCCCGTTTCGATTTGGTTCTGGGCTTCAGGAAAAATTTCGCCAAGGGCCAAGCTCATTTCGACAAAGTGCTGGAGCACTTCGGGCTTCAGGCCCGAGACATGCTTTTCGTCGGCGACTCGCTCCATGACGCCCAAAAGGCGGCGGAATTCGGCGTCGACTTCGTGGGACGGATCGGGACTTTTTCGGCCGCCCAATTCAAGACGGTGCATCCCGAGCTGCGGACCATCCGCGGGCTCGATGAATTGACGAGGGTTCTATGCAGGTAGTTCTGCTCGCCGCGGGCATGGGTCTTCGACTCGGCCATCTTACCAGGGCTCTTCCCAAGGCGATGATCCGCCTCCAAGGCAAGCCGCTGATCGACCACACTTTGCCGCGGCTCCTGGCCAACCGCCGGGTCGAGGAAGTCATCGTGGTCGGCGGCTTCGAGCATTCGGCCCTGGCCGAGCATTTGGAGCGCGCTTACGCGATCTTCGGCGACCGGCTGCGGCTGGTCGAGAACCGCCATTTCACCAAGGGCAACCTCTACACGATGGAGAAGGCCTTGCCCTATTTGAGCTCTTCCTTCCTGCTCTGCAACGTCGACCACGTCTTTTCGGAATCGACTTGGTCCTTCATCTTGCAAGAGCGCGAGGGCAGCCGCATTTTCTGCGACTTCCTCCGGCCCCTGGCCGAGGACGAGATGAAGGTCCTGCTCTCGCCCGAGAAGCATCTGCTGCAGATCTCCAAGACCCTCGAGGTCTTCGACGCCGGTTATGTCGGCCTGACCTACGTCACCGCCGACAAGATCGAGCTCTACCGCGAGTCGCTGATCGAAACCGCTTCGATCTACGGCGAAAAAGCCGTGGTCGAGAATATCCTGCCGGTGATGGCCGGGCAGAACGAAGCGATCGGCGTCGTTCCCTTCGACAAGCACCGCTGGCACGAGATCGACACCCGCGAGGATCTCAGCAAGACCGAAGCCGCCTTGGCCGCGCTCGAGGCCGACGAGAATTCGGCTGTCGAAACCCAAGGTTAATCGCTATTTACAGGCCCTCCCGCCGATGCTAGGGCTGATCCCTTTATCATGGCCCTGTCCGCTCTCGATCGAATCCGATATTCGCCCTGGTTCACCCAATTGGTGGTGATCCGGAGGTGCAATTTGAGCTGCGCCTATTGCAACGAGTTCGACAGCAGCTCCGATCCGGTTCCGCTCGAGACGTTGAAAGCCCGGGCCCGCAAGCTGAAAGAGCTTGGCGCCTATTCGATCAACCTCACCGGCGGCGAGCCGACGATGCATCCCGGCCTGCCGGAGCTGATCCGCTATTGCCGCCGCGAGCTGAAGTTCCTCAACACCTCGATGATCTCCAACGGCTTCTATTTGAAGAAGGAGCTGATCGAGACCCTCAACGAAGCCGGGCTCCAGGACATGCAGATCTCGATCGACGGGGTGAAGCCCAACGACATGACGGTCAAGGTCCTCGACAGCCTCCGCAAGCGCTTGGGCTATTTGAAGGAATTCGCCAAATTCAACGTGGTGGTTTCGGGCGTGATCGGCTCCTGCCCGCCGGAGGAGACCTTCGAGGTCATCTCCTACGCCAAGAATATGGGCTTCAAGCCCCGGGTGCTGCTGATCCACGACAAGGACGGTCAGGTCAAGCTGAGCGCCGAGGAGCTGGCGGTCTTCGAGCGGATCAAGAAATTGATCCCGCGCAGCTTTCCCGAGTTTTCCGATTATCGCTATGAGATGATCCGGACCGGATCGGCGCCGTTCAAGTGCCGGGCCGGGAGCCGCTATCTCTACGTCGACGAGAACGGCCTCGTCAGCTGGTGCTCCCAGACCCGCGACGCCTTCTCCAAGCCGATCCTCGACTATACGCCCGAGGATCTGAAGCGGGAGTTCTACACCTACAAATCTTGTCAGGACAAATGCACCTTGGGTTGCGTCCGCTCGGCCAGCCAAGTGGATAACTGGCGGCGCCAGGACAAGCCGGCGGCTTAATTCCCTCCCCTTTGTAAGGGGAGGGCTAGGGAGGGGAAGAGAGCTCCGCGCTATGCAAGATCGTTGCGTGCTGCCAACGTTCTACCTCCCCCCGGCCCCCTCCTTACAAAGGAGGGGGAACAAAAAACGCCGCAATTTCTTGCGGCGCTCTGTGCCGGTGGTCGGGGTCGAACCGACATGGGCGCGAGTCCCACACGATTTTGAGTCGTGCGCGTCTGCCAATTCCGCCACACCGGCGAATTCCTTCAAATACGGGCGGCTTCCCTAACCGGATTGAACCAGGCTTGTCTAGATCTTTAGTAGCAAGGGGCTTTAGCCCCGCGAATGCTTCTCAGGCGGGGCTAAAGCCCCTTGCTACTTTTATGAAGAAGGCAAATCCAGAGATTCGACTTTATAGCTCAACAAGCCCCGCATCCACGAGAGAGGAAGAAAGAGGGCCCGGGCGGCCGAGCTCGGCGGCGCGACCTCCACCTCCAAGACCAGCGGGTTCTGCGGGTTGTCCAAGACCACGATCTTGGCCAGGGGGCTCACCGCTTCGAGGGCCTCGACCTCCACCAAGACGCCGTTCACTTTAAGGGCGTAGTCCCGCGAGTCGTCGCTGACCTCCCACTGGAGGTCTTGGGTCTTTCGCTCCGGCCGGGTGGCCAAGCCTTGATTGTATGCCGCCAAGCCATGTTCCAAAATCGGCAGGCCCTGGGCCGGCCCGAGGAGGGGGTTATCCACAAGTCCCAAATCGTATTGGGTTTTGCCCTCCTTTTTCAGCTCGGAGAAGGCCTGGTCCGAAAGCCAGACCCCGCTGGAGTTGGACATGAATAGTTCGCCGCCGGGCCAGAAGAGGGGGAGGGTCATGCGCCGCGAGCCGACGGTGTTGGCCAAGATCATCTTGCCGGAGTCGGCCGCGCTGGGTTGGGACTCGGTCGAAGGCCCGCCCATTTTCCAGGTAAAAGATAATCCCTCGGCGCCGCTGGGATTCTCGATTCTCAGCTTTCGGATCCAGGGGCCCTTGCCGGCGGCGAGCTGGCCCTCCTCGACTTGGCGTTCCTGGGCGATGGCGATCTCCAGGCCCTGCTTGAGGCTGAAGCCTCGGCCTTGAAGATCGGAGGATTTTTTTCCTTCCGAAACAGAAGGTTGACGCTTGCAGGCTGGAGTAAGGCTTAAGGCCGTGAGGCTAAGCGCGAGAGCGATGGCTTGGCGGAAGTTCATGGGTAGCTCCTCTTGGGGGGGCTTAAGAGCAGATCGACTATCGACAAAATCCAGATGGCGGCAAGGCCCAAAAGCAAAAGGGTCAAAATCCGATGGTCCATCCGCCAAGCCTCGGCCAAGACCGGAAAGGGATTGAGCTGAGGCGGCCGCCGGGTTCCCTGGATATTGGCGAGGGCAAAAACCATCGACAGATAACGAGCGATCGCCCCGGTGACGAGGACAAGGGTTAGCCCCATCATCAGACCGCCCTTGAGCCTCTGTCCCAAGTGCCACTGACCGGCGCCGGGGATCACCAGGGCGCTCAAAAAGAGCGGCAGCCATTTGCTTTCGGGTCGCATGATTAAAAAATGAGCAATCTGCTATTCGGGACCGATCCTCGCTTCGGATGCTCGGACAAAAGGGCTATTCACGAACTTTTCACAGGTTTTAAACAGAGCCTGTGAACGACTTCGCCTCTTGCCAGAGTCTGTCCAATTCCTCGGCCTCGCAATCGGGTAAAATTTTTCCGGCGGCGGAAATTTTTTTCTCCATGTGCTCGAAGCGGCGCTGAAATTTCTGTGCGCTTTTTCGCAGAGCTTCTTCGGGATGGATTTCGAGGAAGCGCGCGACTTGTGCCAGCGAGAAGAGAAGGTCGCCGAATTCTTCCTCGATCTTTTTCAAATCGTGGCGTGATATTTCTTCACGGAGTTCTTGAAGCTCTTCCTCGGTTTTCTTCAGCACGCCCTCGAGGTCGGGCCAATCGAAGCCGACCCGCGAGGCTTTGGCGCCGAGGCGATAGGCCCGGGCCAGCGCCGGCAGCGAATCGGGAACTCCGGCCAACAGCGACTCGCCGGGCTTCTTCTCCTTGGCCTTGATCCTTTCCCATTGCCGCAGGGCCTCGCCGGCTTCGGTCACTTCGCCTTCGGCGAAGACGTGCGGGTGGCGGCGGACCAATTTTTCCACCAGGTGCCGGATGACTTCGTCGACGGTGAAGGTTTTTTCTTCCTTGCCGATCCGGGAATGGAAGACGACTTGCAAGAGCAGGTCGCCCAGCTCTTCCTTCAAATGTTTGGTGTCGCCGGAGTCGATGGCGCCGATGACCTCGTAGGTTTCCTCCAAGAGGCAGGGGATCAGCGAGGCCGGAGTCTGCTCCTTGTCCCAGGGACAGCCTTGGGGGCCGCGCAGCTCATCCATCACCTGAAGGAGTTTTTCGAAGAGTGCGCCGGAGGGGAGGTTTGGGAGGTCGC
>DATEDP010000153.1 GCA_035281585.1 bacterium | reverse complement strand
TGGGCCTGGGGGAGGATGAGCTGGGTCTGGATTTCGCTCTCCAAGAGGGCGACATTGGGGAGGCGGACGGCGAATACACCCAAGAAGGATTGGAGGGTTCGCTTCAGGCCGTCGAGGACGAGATCAAGGACCTCTTTTCAGACGGCAAAATCACCGAAGATTTGCGCGATGAGCTTTTGGGTCGGCACGGACGAATCGAGGGAGAGTTGGATCTCAAGACGGCCAACCTCGACATGGTAGGGGAGATGATCGAGGGACTGCGCGAAAACCTCGCTTCGATACGCTCCGAATTCGTCGATAGCGGTGAACCGATCGACGCCATCGATGGCGAGGAAGATCTCAGCAAGTACCCCGAAACGGTGAACCGCATGGCGGCTTGGTTGAAAGCCAACGGATCGCCGGACATCAAGGCGAAGGACCTTATGGAGAAAGCGGAGGAGTTGGGACTCTCGGAAGACGACTTGAAATACCCTTCGCTCCCGCCCTCGGAAAACTTCATGACATTCTTGACCGAAGTCGATCCGGGATTGAAGCACCTCATGGACGAATATCGCGCGCAGCTCGGCTCCCAAGCCGCGACCCAAGCCGCGGAAGAAGAGCCGGAGATGCCGCCGGTTTATCCCGGCCTGGGCCTGAGCGACCCCACGGGGCCGATGGGACTCATGGGCCCCGGGGCAGAATGGGCGGAACGTCTCGAAGAGCAGGAGCGACAGGCGGCCGCCGACAGCGAACTGGCGCCCGCTCGTTCGGCGGTGCGCGACCGGCTCTATGGCCTATTGAAAGCCATATTCCCGGATGCGGGATTGGCCAATGCCGTCATCTCGGACACCCAATCGCCCGCCTTCAACAAATCCGACGATCTGGTCATCAACAATATCAATTACGATATTTTCGAAAACGCGACCGGAAAGCTGCGATTCGCGGAGTGGGCCCAAGCCGACGCTTAAGCCCCGAATTTATTCCGGAGCACGTTTAATACGTCGCTCAAGCTGTCATTGTCGGGAATCTCGCCGCCCGGGGTCAGCTTGTCGACGATCTGGGGCAGGAGGTCGGCCAAACGGTTGCTGGTGTTCTCGACGGTGCTGCCGGTTTGGGCGGCCATCCGCTGCAAGGTTTCCTGGCCGAGGCCTTGCTGGATTTGCTGGGGCGAGATGGCCTGGTTCTTTCCGGTGCCAATCCAGGTCGAGACGATATCGCCGAGGCCGTTTTTCTGAAAATTTTGCAGCAGGTTGTTCAAGCCGTTGCCGCCGCCGGGGCCCGAGCTTTGGCTGAACATCTGAACGACCATTTTCATGAGCGGCGAGTCTTGGTTTTGCTTGTCGCCTAGGAAGGTGGCGGCCAATTGAGTGAATTGTTCGAAGAGAGCCATGGGGTACTCCTTATGATCGGGTTGATGGCTCCTGCCCGGAACCCTGGTTGAAGATTGTACGGCGCGGCGACCTGAGTCCGAAACCGAAAAGCGGAGCCTAAGCCAAATTTTTCAGGCGGTGGCGCTGGAGCTTGCCGTTGGAGGTCTTGGGCAGCTCCCGTAAGAAGACGATTTGACGGGGAATTTTATATTGGGCGAGGCGGCTTTCCAGCGAGCGGAGGATCTGGCCGGCCGTCTCCTGGGTGGCGGCTGGCCCGGCCTTCAGGACCACGAAGGCTTGGACATAGCTCTTGCCCGGCTCGGGTTCGGCGCTGACCGCGGCCGATTCTTCCACCGCCGGATGCTCGTTGAGCGCGGCCTCGATCTCCAGCGGCGAGACGCGATAGCCGCCGGAATTGAGCACCTCGTCGCGGCGGCCCAAGAAAAAATAATGATCGGCTTCGTCGCGGTAGGCCAGGTCGCCGCTCAAGAACCAGTCGTCTTGGAAGGTCTGGCCGGCGGCTTCGCCGTGGTAGCCGAGCATGAGCCCGGGGCAGGAACGGTGGCTGGCGAGGATGCCGCTTTCGCCGGGCGGGCAGGGGCTCAGGTCTTCTTTCAAAATGGCGATCTTTTGCTCGGGCAAGGGCCGGCCGCAGGAGCCGGGCGGCGAGCCTTGGCCCAGGGCTTGGACGAGGTAGACCGAATGCTCGGTCATGCCCAGGCCCTCGCGGATCTCGAGGCCGGTGGCACGGCGGAACTCCTCGCGGGTTTGCTCGCCCAGCTTTTCGCCGGCGCTGAGCGCGACTCGCAGGCCCGAGAAGGGAACCGAATCGGCTTTGGCCAAGGGCAAGAGCCGGCGATAGATTCCCGGCACGCTCATGAAGACCGTCACGCCGTGGCGGGCGAGAGTTCCGGCGATCAATTCCGGCCTTGGCCGGCCTTGGTAGATCACCGAGGTCAAGCCGTGGCGCCAGACGTCGAGCCAGCCGGCGGTGAGAGCATAGCTCCAATTCAAGGCGCTGGTGTTGAAGACGACGTCGCCGGCCTTGAGGTCTTGCCAAAGCCGGGCCCGGGCGTCGTGGGCCGGAATGCTGCGGTGGGCATGGATCACGGCCTTGGGCTTCCCCTCGGTGCCGCTGGTGTAGAGCCAGTAAGCCGGATCCTCGGCTTGGGTCGGCTCGACCCGAAACTCGGTCGAGGAGTTCTTCAAGAGATCCTGCCACCGCTGAAAGCTTCCCGCCGCTTCGCTGGCCAGGATGACTTCCTTCATGGCCGGCAATTTCGCGGCCGAGAATTCCGGCGGCAGCAATTCCTGCGAAGTCACGAAGGCCGCGGCACCGCTGTCGCGCAGCAGGTATTCCAGCTCCGGCCAAGTCAGCAGCGGCGAGGTTGGCACCGGAATCAGCCCGGCCTTCACCGCGCCCAGGAAGCTGATGAGGAACTCGGTCGAGTTGGCCAGCCGGAGCAAGACCCGGGATCCGCGCTCCAGGCCGAGCGAGGCGAAGCCGTTGGCCATGGCGTTGGTCAAGCCCTTGAGGCTGGAATAGCTGAGCTTGAGCGGCGGCTCGCGCAAACGGCCGCTGGCGGGATCTTCCTTCAGGTAGACCAAGGCGACCTTGTGTTTATTTTGCAAAAGGTCGGCGTGCTTGTCGACGCAGTCGAGGGCGAGGTTGTAATTATCAGGATTCAACACACAAACCTCTTACCCCCCTTTGAAAAAGGGGGGCAGGGGGGATTTAAGAGCGGTGGCGTCGTTCAAAGCGCAGGCTTAAAGTATGCCGCGTCTATTAAATCCCCCCAACAAGTTCGGAAGAATTTAACACTATCAAAAAGTTTGCCTGGCGACATTAAATCGCCAGTTTTGCCTTTTTGATCCCCCTTTTTCAAAGGAGGAGATTTCCTCACAGGACGATTCTTTCTTGGTACAGCCCGAAGACCCCGCGGAGCGTGTCGCTGATCTCGCCCAGGGTGGTGTAGCAGCGGACCGCCTCGAGGATGTGGGGCATGAGGTTGTCCTTGCCGTGGGCCGCCTTGGCCAGGGCTTCGCGGGCCTGGGCGACTTTGACGTTGTCGCGGCGCTCGCGCAGGGCCTTGAGCCGCTGCTTCTGCCGAAGCTCCAGCGCCGGGTCGACCTTGAGGATGTCCTTCACCGGCTCTTCCTTCATCGTGAACTCGTTGACGCCGACGATGATCTGGCGCTTCTCCTC
>DATEDP010000152.1 GCA_035281585.1 bacterium | reverse complement strand
GCGGCGACAATATATGGGCGGCTCCAAGGAGCTATTCCGGCTCAACCACTGCCGGATTGAGGGAAAGGGGAAGTGCGAATGAAAGTGGAGGCGGTCCAATGACCAAGCGCCTGACCTTTTGGATTTCGCTTCTGACCAGCTTTGGCTTGATGCTGACCGGCTTGCTCTATCTCTTCGGCCTGCTCGTCGCCCTCAACGGCGTTCCGGAAAAACAAGGGATGGTGGCTCTTGGCCTTTGGCTGATCTTGCATTTGGGGATCTTGCTGGCCTCGGCTTTTTTGGCGCTGCGCTTGGCGCGACTTCTGATCACGAAAGCGGCTTGGGGCTCCGGGTTGACCCTTTGTTTGTCAGTCTTCGCCGCGGTCCTGCTCGGCGCCGGCGCCTCTTTTTTCGCGGCTCTGCTCTCGATTCTGCTGGCGGGAATCCGGTAACTCGATTTTTAAATCTTCAGGAGGACCACAGGTCCTTCCTCATTGCCAATGCGGTTTTCTTTAATAAATCGGAAGATGGGGTTTGGATAAATGAAAAAACAAGCTCCTGGGTTCTTTTATCCGCGAACAGCAGCATATTGATATATTCGGATTCTAATTCATCCATGAGGTCTTTTAGGGTTTGAAAATTACGACGCCCATGGTCATGCAGAGCCTGTTTATGTTTCTCAAAATCTAATGCTGCATGCATAAGATTTATCAAGCATTTGTATCGTGTAAACTTGAAATCCTGCTGTTGTTTGAGGACTTCGCGCTTGCGTTCAAATTTGGATTTCCCCCATGCGCCAATAACGGTACCCACGCCCAGCAATGTGAAAATCGCGGCAATTGAATCCCAGGATGGCAACAAAGAATCTCCCTTCGCTTCTTCAGCTAGGCGTGAATGAGATGGCCGTTTTCGATAAGCGCCTTGGGTAATTTACCCGCGTCTTTTGATGCCTCATAAATATCAACTGCCTTTTGAGCGTTGAGCCAAAATTCCGGAGTGGTATTTAGCGCGGCCGCAAGCTTTAGGGCGAGTTGAGCCGTTAAACGAGTTCGTCCATTAATTAAGCGGTTGATGACTTTGATGTCGTATTTAATATGATCGGCAAGTTGTTTTTGGGTAAGTCCCAAAGGGAGGAGATATTCCTCCTGCAGGATCTCTCCAGGGGTGGTGGGTTTTCTTTTCATACGAGCCATATAAGCCTCTTTATCCTCAATGGTAGTCCATTACTCGGACTTTGGCTGGACCTTGATCGGTCCACTCAAACACGATTCTCCATTGGTCGTTAATCCGAATGCTGTGAAACCCTTTAAGGTCCTCTTTTAAAGCTTCTAATTTGTTACCCGGAGGTGAAGCCAAGTCCTCCAACACGTGGGCATAATCAAGCATGTCTAATTTGCGTCTCACGATTTTCTTAATTCCTTGCCATCCAGCATTTTTAGGAAGCTTTTCAGATTCAAAAAATTCCTTCAGCGAAAGTTCCCCAAAAGACTGGATAGCCATAAGAGAAATTCATACCTTAATAAGGTATACCACTCCAAGGTATTTTCGACAATGTTTTGAAATTGTTTTGGAAAAAGAAGAAGCCCTTGGATTTCCAAGGGCTTCTTGAGTACGTCCCCAAGGGGATTCGAACCCCTGCTGCCGCCGTGAAAGGGCGGTGTCCTAGGCCTCTAGACGATGGGGACTTTGCAAATTCAATGTGAGCCGGCTGGGATTCGAACCCAGGACACCCGCCTTAAAAGGGCGGTGCTCTACCAGCTGAGCTACCGGCCCGCAACGCAGCGATATCTAACGTCAAAAGCCGGCGGACCTTAAACGTTTTCTCAAAGTGGTGTCAATCTTTTTGCCTTTGCCGCATTGCGGCGGCAAGTGCCTGGAATCATAAAATATTTCTTTGCGGAGGCCGGGGGGGCGTATAAACTCGCTGTAATTATGTCCGGCCGGGAAAAGTCGCTTGAGATTCAACCACAATTGATCGTCGACATTCACTGGGGATTCGCCCGCACTCAAGTTTTGGCCTCGGCGCTGGAGCTCGACATCTTCACCGTGCTCAATGCCGGCCACAACACCGTCGAAAAAATCGCGCGGGCCGCCTCGCTGCCGCTGCGTTCGACCCGAATGCTGCTCGATGCCCTGGTCGGCATGGGCTTGGTCGGAAAAACCCGCGGCCTCTACAAGCTCGAGCCCGAAGCCAAGGCCTTTTTGGTGAAAGGCGAAGTCGACTTCCTCGGCGCATCCCTGCAATTCGACGAGTTCACCCGCCAGGGCTGGGCCAGCCTGACTCAAGCGCTGCGCCAAGGCAAGCCGGTGGCCGCCAATGCCTCGCCCGAGCAAAGGAAAGCTTTCTTCCAAGAATTGGTGAAGCGGATCTTTCCGTCCTCCTACGCCTCGAGCGTCGCCCTTTGCAAAAAGCTCGGGGTGGGCAAGACCCTCAAGAACCAGAAGATCCTCGACGTCGGCTGCGGCGCCGCCGCTTGGTCGATCGCTTTCGCCCTGGCCGATCCGGCGGCGAAAATCGTCGCCATCGATTCCAAAGAGGTCTTGGAAGTGGCGCAAAGCCAAGTTCAGCGCTTCCGCCTGCAGAAGCAATTCGAGTTCCGCGACGGCGACTTCAACGCCTTGCCCTTCGAGCGCGAGGCCTACGACTCGATCATCCTCGGCCATATCTGCCACGGCGAGGGCGAAGCCTCGACCCGTCGCCTGATGAAAAAGTGCTATGACGCCCTCAAGCCCGGCGGCAAGCTCCTGATCGCCGAATTCATCGCCAACGACCTGCGGACCGGGCCGGAGATTCCTTTGCTCTTCGCGATGCCGATGCTACTCTTCACCGAGCATGGTGACGTCTTCACCGCCAAGGAGATGAAAAGATGGCTCAATTTCGTCGGCTTCAAAAAAGTGGCCGCCCTGGCCGTCCAGTATCCGGTGACGGTCATGGTCGGTACCAAATAAAATCACTGTCCTTCCTATTTCTCGCGATTTTCTTCTATCCAATATCGAGCCCGGCCCAGACGATGCGGTCGGTCCAACAAGTCGTCTACGGCGACCGGCTCATCCTCGACAACGGCGAATCGGTCCAGGCTTTGGGCGTCTGGGCGCCGAAGCCCGACCCGGGGAAGAAGGACTTCAAGCCCGACTCGGCGATGGGCGCCGGCGAGCGCCGTTCCCGCGAATTCACCCAAGGCCTGCTGCAGGGCCGCCAGGTTTGGCTGACCTACGGCGAGCCGGCCAAGGATTCCCAGGGAAACAGCCTGGCCTTGATCTATTTCAAGGTCGACTCCGGCCAGAGCCTGGGCGGCGGTGGGCAGCAAGTCAGCTTGGGTGCCGGCACCTACATGCTCAATCAGCTCCTCCTGAGCTACGGCTTTGCCGAGGCCGACAACAAGGCCAACACGTCCTACAAAGTCGAGTTCCAGCAGCTCCAGAGCGAGGCGGTGAGGGGAAAAAGAGGGAATTGGCAGATGATGACGCCTTAACGAACTTCTTCCGGCAGGCTCCTCTTGCCCATTCGCCGCAAGATGATGGCCTGGCGTCCCTTGGCCCGGCGGGTGTTGTGCTTGGTCAGGTAGACCGGGTTCGGCAGGATCGCCGCCAAATAGGCCGCCTCGGAAGAGCTCAAATCGCCGGCGCCTTTGTTGAAATAATAACGGCTGGCATTTTCCGCGCCGTAGATTCCCTCGCCCCACTCGACGACGTTGAGGTAGAGCTCCAGGATTCGCTCCTTGGGCAGCTTGTGCTCCAAGTCGATGGTGAGGAGGATCTCGTTGAGCTTGCGCAGCGGGTTGCGGGCCCGGGAAAAATAGAGATTCTTCACCAACTGCATGGTGATGGTCGAGCCGCCGCGGGCGATCTTCTCTTTTTTGAGGTTCAGCTCCCAGCTCTTTTGCAGCTCCTTGAAATCGACCCCTTCGTGGATGAAGAAGGCGTCGTCTTCCGCGACCAGGACCGCCCGTTTCAGCGAATCCGATATTTGGCCCAACTCGCGCCAGGAGAAGTCGGCCGGCTTGCGGCTGAGCAAAGTCTCGCGCCGGGTGAAGGCGGTGGAGGAGGGATCATGGCGGCGGAGCCAGGAGTTCTCCAGCAGCCCGCAGAGCAGGATCAAAACCTCGATGCCGACGAGAAGCGCCAGGGTGTAGCCGATGCCGCGCAGCCAGGGATTTCGGGATTTGCTCTTTCCCATGCCGCGGTTCTATAAACCAGCGATGCCCCGCAAACAACCCTACAACGCCCGAAGCTTGGCCCTTCGCTCGCTGCGCGAAGTCGCCCAAGGAGCCTTCGCCGCTGAGGCCATCGACCATGCCTTGCGGGAACATCCCCTGGCCGAAGCCGACCGCGGGCTCCTCACCCAGTTGGTCTACGGAGTCCTTCGGGAGCGGGCCTTCCTCGATCAAGTCCTGAGCCGCTACGTTTCGAAGGCCAAGACGCCCGAAGCCCTGCTCGACTTGCTGCGGCTTGGGGCCTACCAATGCCTGAGCCTCGAGAAGGTTCCGGACTATGCGGCGGTCCATGAGGCGGTGGAGCTGGCCAAGCTCAAGCACGGGTCCGGCGCCGGCCGCATGGCCAACGCGGTGCTGCGGAGCCTGCTCCGCGAGCAGACCGAGATCCGGGCCAAGCTGTTCGACGGCCGGATCGAGTCCTATCCCGAATGGATGCTGCGTCGCTGGCGCAAGCGGTATCCGCCGGAGCGGCTGAAGCGGATGCTCGAGTATTTCGCGGCGCCGGCGCCGCTTTGGGCCCGGGTAAATCCTCGAAAGGCCGAAGCGGCCGGAGCCGCCATGATCGAGCTCGGCAATCGGGAGCGAAGCTCTTGGTGGCAGGAGATGGAGGCTGGGAATATTTCGATCCAAGACCCGCATTCCTATGAAGTGGCGATGGCGGTGGCGCCGAAGGACGGCGAAAAGATCCTCGACGCCTGCGCCGGCCATGGCGGCAAGAGCAGCGCTCTGGCCGAGATCGCGCCCGGGATGGAGCTCTACGTCCACGAGCCCTCGCCGGAGCGGATTGCCCAGCTCGGCGAGAATTTCGCCCGCCTCGGAATTCACCAGCCCACCATTCTGTCCGGCCCGCAAGCCGCCGCCGACCAGGAACTGGTCTTCGACGCCATCCTGGTCGATGCTCCCTGCTCGGGCATGGGGACCTTGGGACGCAAGCCCGAGATCCGTTGGCGCCTCAAGCCGGCCGACTTGGGGCGGCTCGCCCAAAAGCAGCGGGTCATCCTCGAAGGATGGATTCCGCGGCTGGGACCCGCCGGCCGCTTGATCTACGCGGTTTGCTCGCTGGAGCCCGAAGAAGGCCGGGACAACGTCGCGACCTTCCTCGCCGGGCATCCTGAGCTGCGCTTGGAGGAGGAGCGGGAGCTCTTTCCCGAGCCCGGTGCGGGCGACGGCTTTTATCTCGCTCGCCTTGCCAGGGTGAAATGAATCATTATATTAGAGATTAAATATGCCCGAAAAAGACTATTACCAGATCCTCGGTGTCTCGCCGACCGCCAACGACGCCGAGATCAAGAAGGCTTACCGCAAGCTCGCCAAGCAGTATCATCCCGACGTGAACAAGGGCGACAAGTCGGCCGAGGAGCGTTTCAAGGACATCTCGGCGGCCTACGACACCTTGAGCGACAAAAAGAAACGGCAGGAATATGACCTGATGCGCACCTACGGCGGCGGTTTCGGCGGGATGGGCGGGGAATCTCACGGCTTCCGCGGCCGGCCTGACGGCGGCTTCGATTTCTCGACTTTCACCGGACCCGGCGGAGCCAGCGCCGGCCAGCAGGGCAACATCCATTTCGAGTACGGCGATCTGGGCGACCTCTTCGGCGATATCTTCGGCGGCGGCGTCAAGGGCGGAGCTCGCGGCGGCGGTTTCGGCACCCGAGCTCGAGGCGCGCCGATGCGCGGCGCCGACCGCACTTATTCGATGGAGATCGACTTCCTCGATGCGGTCCGCGGGATGACGAGCAAGATCGGCCTTGAGAGCGGCGCCGGGAAGAGCGAGAAGATCAACGTGAAGATTCCGGCCGGCGTCAAGACCGGTTCCAAGATCCGCTTGGCCGGCAAAGGCGATCCCTCGCCGAGCGGCGGCCCCAGCGGCGATCTCTTCATCGAGGTCAAGGTCCGGCCCCATCCCTATTTCTCGCGCGAGGGCGACGATATTTATCTGCAATTGCCCATCACCATCGGCGAGGCCGTCCACGGCGCCCAAATCGAGGTGCCGACGGTGGACGGAAAGCTCAAGATGAAGATTCCGGCCGGCACCCAGGGCGGCCAGAAATTCCGGCTGAAAGGGAAGGGCGTGGTCCATCGCCACGACGAAGGCCACGGCGACCAATATGTGGTGGTTCAACTCCAGCTGCCGCCCGAGCTCGACAAGGAAAGCCGCAACTTGATCGAGGAGTTCACGAAAAGAAATTCATACAATCCGAGGGAGAAATTTGTTTAAAAGGAAATTGCGACTTCGAGGGAGGTGAGAGCCTTGAGGTCCAATATGAAAAATCTCCTTCTATCATCCCGTCTTTTTGCCATTTTCTTCACACTTTTATTTAACACGCCGGTCCGAGCTTTGACCCTGGTCGAGGTGCCTGGAGCCTCGCTTCCGCAATTGCTCGGTAAGCCGGTGGCCGCGATCCGGGTCGTGGCTTCCGACGGAAACGGCGGCCTGAAGCCGGTTCCTTTCCAGATCGATGAGCGTCGCGGCGCCAATGGTCCTTGGATCTTGGACCAGGAGACGGTCGGCGCCGGAGCTTTCGACCCTTTCGACGTCTTGCTTTTTGCCGCCGAAGACGGAGGGCCGAGTTTCGACGCCGCCAAGCTGCCGCCGGCCTCCGTCGGCCATCGGATCGCGACCGAGAACAAGGTCGTCGCCGCCTATTTGGCCGAGCCGAGCTCGCCGCGATCCGAAAAGTCCTACGTGAGCTATGTGCCGGCCCAGGACCGGATCAGCACTTCCTTCTACGAGGCCGCCTTCCGGCCAAGCCAGCCCTTGGTCCAAGACATCCTGATTCCGCAGAACGGCGCGACCAAGGCCGATATCCTGGATCGCTTCAAGGTTCGCTTCAATTTGGCGATCAAGAATTTCTTCGACCTCAAGGTGGGCGAGGGCGACGTCGAGGCCCGTTTGGCCGGCACCCGAGTCGGTCCGCTGCGGGTGATACGGCGGATCGTCGCCTCCAAGAAGTTGGGTCCGATCAAGCTGATTCCCACCGCGACCACCGACTTCTTTTTCTATCCCGACTGGATGGAAGTCCCGACCAAGATCCAGAATCCGGTGGACGGGCCCAAATTCCTCGACGCCAAAACCGAAGGCTTGAGCGGCTACGATTTCTCGCGCGCCGCTTACGGCAGCGTCATTCACAGCAGCTTGAACGGCCAAAGCTGGACTTTGGACGGCAAGCCCGAGGCCCAAACCGGCGCCGGCGGCGGCGAAGCCTTGGGTTGGTGGTCCTTCAACGGATCGGCTGGGGCCTTCGTGGTCGGCATCCAAAACGATCCCCAGTTGAGCGGCTTGGGCGTTCAGCCCATCCTCAAGGTGATCGACGACGCCGGCCGCTCGGCGCCGCCCGAAGGCGAGCCCGGCGAAAGCTTCGTCGGCTTCGATCTGCCCTATGCCAAGATTCCCAAGGGGTCTTACTGGATTCGGGTGAAGCAAGTCTTTCCCTATCGCTTTCAGCCGGGGCAGGAGGCGGCTTACTTGGAGGGCGCGAGAACCGCTGCGCCGAAAGCGGTGGAGGCTTTATAATTTTCCATTGACGTGTCATCCTGAGTGAAGCGAAGGATCTGCGACTGCCCAAGAGGCCATGGGACTCCAAAGCCCCTTCGTATCCTCGGAATTCCCTTGAGTGGACCCGGAGCGGGTCCGTTTTTCAAAAGATCTTGGTAGGTCGCAGATCCTTCGCTTCGCTCAGGATGACAGATGCTGCCCAAAATCTTTACCAACGTTTCGGTACTCGACTTTTCCCGCCTCTTGCCCGGGCCTTTCGCCAGCGGGCTCTTGGCCCGCTTAGGCGCCGAGGTCACTTGCGTCCTGCCGCCGCAGAAAGACGCGGTGCTCGGCGACTACAGCCCCTTCGCGGCCCTGCGCGAGGGCAAACGCTTCGTCACCGTCGATTTGAAAACAGAGAGCGGCTTGGCCGAAGCCCGGCGGCTTGCCGCCGGCACTTCGATCCTGCTGGAAGGCTTTCGGCCGGGAACGATGGAGCGCCTCGGCCTGGGCTTCGATAGCTTGCAGGCGCTCAACCCCGATCTGCTCTACGTCAGCTTGGTCGGCTATCCGGCCGGGCATCCCAAGTATCTGGCCGGCGGCCACGATCTCAATTTCCTGATCGACTCCGGCATCTATCAACTGCTTTACGGCGAGGGCGGCGTGCAATTGCCGGCCCTGCAGATCGCCGACGTGATGGGCGGCTTCTACGCCGCCTTCCAAATCTTGGCGGCCTGGATCGAGCGGATGAAAGGCCCGGGTTCGAGACGGATTGAAGTGTCGGTGATGGAGAGCCTGGCTTTGATGCAGGAGTACCGCAGCGACGAGGCCGCCGCCGGCATCCTTCCGATGCTGACCGGCAGCTTGGCCCGTTACCGGATCTACAAGACCAAGGACCACCGCTCGGTGGCGGTGGCCGGCTTGGAGCCCAAATTCCATGCCGCCTTGCTTGAGACCTTGGGCCTCGAAGCCAGGCCCGGCGAAGGTGAAGAAGCGCTGGCCGGTCGAATCCAGGCTGTCTTCGCGACCCGAGACGCGGCGGAATGGGGCCGCATCTTCGCCAAAGTCGACGCTTGCCTCAGCTTTTTCTAGCCAAAATCCCTTGGACTGAAGACAATCTCCGCATGGCTCGCACCTGGCATGACCTCGGCTCGGCCCAAGACCTTCAGAATCCTCCTTTACGCGAAATCAAGATCGGCGACCTCACCATCGCCTTGTGTTACCGCGGTGGCGAGTTTTCGGCCTTGGGCGGCATCTGCCCGCATGCCGGCGGGCCGCTGGGGAAAGGCACGCTCCGCGACGACGGCAAGCTCGTCTGTCCTTGGCATTACTTCAGCTACGACCTCAAGACCGGGGTCCACCGCTTCAACGAAAATTTCGAGATCGGCGTTCCGGTCTATGAAGTGAAAGTCGAAGGCGGCCGGCTCCTGCTGAATCCCGATCCGGTCAAAAAGGGCAAGCCCTTGCCCGAGTCCCACAGCGGCTTGAACCGGCCGATCCGCCGGGAAGAGGGGCCGATCCGGGTGGCCGGTGTCTCGACGACGATGATGACGATTTCCCATCCCCGCTATTCGACTTCGGAAGATTTACTCCAGACCGCCCTCGACCACGCCCGCGACGAGCTCGGCGCCGAAACCAAGCTCCTGCGCGTCCGCGAAATGAAGGTCCGGCCCTGC
>DATEDP010000151.1 GCA_035281585.1 bacterium | reverse complement strand
GGCTTTTTCCAAGCTCACCGAGGACGCGGTGTTTCGGGTCGCGATGCCGATCGACGGTATCTACAAGCTCCTCGGCCGGGTCCGCTTTTTTATCTGGACCGTGACGGTGGTCCTGCTGGCCTTGAGCTGGCTTTTCTATTTCACCTTGGTGCGGCGAACCGACGAGGCGCTCCTTCGCTTCAAGAAAATGGTCAAGGGTTTCGAGCAGGGCAACTACAACCAGCGCTTTCCGGTGGTCCGCGACGACGGGGTCGGCGAAATCGGCCAATCGATGAATTCGCTGGCCCGAGAGCTGGAGCGAAAAATTCGGGCCTTGGCGGAGGAGCGCGATCGCTTCAAGACCATCCTCGACGCCATGCAGGAAGGTGTCATCGTCCTCGACGCCGAGGGCAACATCTCGCTCTTCAATCCGGCGATGCGCCAGCTTTTCGGCCTGAAGGACGAGGATTTGGGCCGGCCGCCGATCGAGGTGATCCGCAACGCCGACCTCCAATCGATCGTCGAGGAATCCTTGAAGGGAAATCCGGTCGCCAACAAGGAGATCCGGATTTTGCGTGACGGCTGGGAGCATTACTTGCTGGTTCAGGCCACCGGTTTTTGGGAGGAATCGGTGGCGGCAATGGGCGCCATCGTCGTTCTCTACGACATCACCAATCTACGCCGCTTGGAGCGGGTGCGGCGCGATTTCGTCGCCAACGTCTCCCACGAGCTGAAGACACCTTTGACCTCGATTCGGGGCTACGTCGAGATTCTCCAGGACAGCGGATCCCAGCTCAACGAGCAGAGCCGGAATTTCCTCGGCATCATCGAAACCAACACCCATCGATTGGGCAAGCTGGTCGAGGACCTTTTGCGCTTGAGCGAGATCGAGAGCCAGCAATTCGTCCTCAAGCCCGAGATTTTCCGAGTCCAGGAGCTCTTCGGTGAGGTCCTCGATCTCCACGATTCGCTGCTCAAGAAAAAGGCAATGGCCGTCGACGTCAGCATCGAGCCTGAGAACCTCGAGCTCTACGCGGATCGCATGGCCCTACTCCACATGCTCAACAACCTGGTGGAGAACGCGATCAAGTACGGCTACCCCGAAACCACCATCCAGCTGCAATGCCGGAGCGCGGGCGAGACCGCGGTTTTTCGCGTGCAAGATCGGGGGATTGGCATCGCCGGCGCCCATTTGGAGCGGATCTTCGAGCGCTTCTACCGGGTCGACAAATCGCGGAGCAAGCAAGAGGGCAGCACCGGCTTAGGGCTGGCCATCGTCAAGCACCTTGTCCAATTAATGGGCGGCGAGATCACCGTCGAAAGCCTCGAGGAACAGGGCAGCACTTTTATCTTCCGGCTGCCTCGGGCGGTGGCATCCCAGGCGCCGGAGTCGCTTGCCAAATAGTTTCCCCCCCGACACGCCTTTGTCACAGGCCGGGGCGATAGCCAAACGACCACCGCCATTTCGATTTCCCGTTGATTCATCCCCCAACCGCCTATAAGGAGGCCACGGTGATTTCATCTCAGCTTAAAAGAAATTCGTGGATTTTTGGCATTGCGGCTTGCTTGCTTTCCCTGACAGCTTGTGGCGAAAAGAAAAGCGCCGAAGCTCCGCCGGCCGCGCCCTCGGCACCGGCAGCTCCGGCCGCCGACGCCAACAACATTACGGTCAAGGGTTCGGACACGATGGTCGTCCTCGGCCAGAAATGGGCCGAGGCCTACATGAAGGAAAAGCCCGGCGTGACCATCCAAGTCACCGGCGGCGGCAGCGGCACCGGCATCGCCGCTTTGCTCAATGGCACCACCAACATCGCCAACCTGAGTCGGGCCGCCAAGAAGGAAGAGATCGAGAAGGCCAAGGGCCAGGGCCGCGAGCTCAAGGAAATTCCGGTCGCCTTCGACGGCTTGGCGGTGGTGGTCAATTCGGCCAATTCCCTTCCCCAGCTGACCATTCAGCAATTGATGGGCATTTACACCGGCCACTTCAACAATTGGAAGGAAGTCGGCGGTCCCGACCAAAAGATCATTCGCTACTGCCGGGAATCGAACAGCGGCACCTACGTCTTCTTCAAGGAGCATATCCTGGGTGAGCGCGATTACGCCCCCGACTGCCAGACCATGCCCGGCACCGGCGCGGTGGCCGAGGCGGTCACCCGCGATCCCAGCGGCATCGGCTACGGCGGCGTTTCCTATTTTGAGAAGCGCTCGGAGCTGAAGGTCCTTCCGCTCAAGAAAGACGAAGCCTCGGCCGCGATCAGTCCCCTGACCGCCGAAGGCAAAGTCAATTCGCTCCAGATCCGCAACTCCGAGTATCCGATTTCGAGGAACCTTTTTGTCTATGTGGCCGGTCAGCAAACGCCCCAGGTCCAGGCTTACATCGACTGGATGCTCAGCGATGCCGGGCAGAAGGTGGTCGAAGAAGTGGGTTATGTCCCGCTCAAGGACAGCCAGTCGGCGGCGAGCGCCGCGCCCGTCAAGTAATTAAAATGGAGGGGATCGCAAGGTCCCCTTTTCTTTTATGGAGCAAACGATAGAAAAGACCCTGGTGGACTCTTCCGATTCCATGAAAGGGGCCTCGGTGGGCCGGACCCGGCGTCGTGAGCTGCGTGGTTTCGACTGGCGGCAGCGTCTTTGGGAAGGCTTGATCCAGGTCTTCTTGGCGTTCAACGGCTATCTCGCCGTCATCCTCATCGGCCTCATCTTCTTCTTCCTGTTTAAGGAAGGCATCCAAGCCCTCGCTACCATCAAGCCGATCCAATGGATCGGCCACAAGACCCTCGATTTCGAGGGCCGCGAGATCTTCGCCTTCATTTGGCAGCCGGTGAGCAGCAGTCCCAAATATTCGCTTTTGCCCCTGCTTTCGGGCAGTTTCCTGGTCGCCTTGCCGGCCACCCTGATTTCGACTGTGATCGGGATCGGCTGCGGGATCTATTTGGCCGAACTGGCTTCCCATCGGGTCCGGGAGGTTTTGAAGCCGATCGTCGAGCTCTTGGCCGGCATTCCGACCGTGGTTATCGGTTTCCTGGCGCTGAGCCTCTTGGCCAGCGTCGTCCAGAGCCTTTTTCACACCACCTTCCGGCTCAATGCCTTTGTCGGCGCACTTGGGGTTTCGCTGGTCATCATCCCGGTCATCGCCAGCATGACCGAAGACGCCTTGCGAGCCGTTCCCAACGAGCTCCGTGAAGCGAGCTACGGACTGGGCGCGACTCGCTGGGAGACCTTGAGCAAGGTGATCGTCCCGGCCGGAATCTCCGGCATCTCGGCCTCGGTGCTGCTCGGCATGGGCCGGGCCCTGGGCGAGACCATGATCGTCTTGATGGCCACCGGCAACGCCGCTCTCTTTACCGCCAATATCTTCTCGAGCGTCCGCACCATGACCGCGACCATCGCCTCCGAGCTCGGCGCGGTGGCCCAGGGCAGCGAGCAGTACTACGCGCTCTTCTTCGTCGGTTCGGTCCTCTTCACCTTGACCTTTGTCATCAACCTCGTCGCCGAAATCGTCGTCGAGCGGATGCGGCGGAGGCTCAAGCTGTGAAGAACCGCGGGCTGGTTGGAATTGTCTTCGAGAGTCTCTGTCGGGCCTGCGCCTTGTTGGTCGCCGGCGTCGTCCTCTTCATCCTCGGCTTCATTTTCACCAAGGGCATCGGCACGATTTCCTGGGAGTTTTTGACCACCGCGCCCAGCGACGGCATGACCCACGGCGGGATCTTTCCGGCCATCTTCGGCACTATCGCGATCACCCTGCTGATGATCATCATGGCCCTGCCGCTCGGCGTCTCGGCGGCGGTCTACCTCAACGAATATGCCCACCAAGGCCGTTCGGCCCGTTTCATCCGGGCGGCGATCAATAATTTGGCCGGGGTGCCTTCGATCGTCTTCGGCCTTTTCGGCGTCGGCTTCTTCGTGCTTTTCGTCGGCCGCAACCTCGACAAGGTCCTCCAGACCGGCCTGCTCTTCGGCCAGCCGGCCCTGCTTTGGGCCGCCGCCACTTTGGCGGTCCTGGTCCTGCCGGTCATCATCGTTTCGACCGAGGAGGCCCTCAAGGCCGTGCCCAAGAGCCACCGCGAGGCGGCTTATGGACTGGGCGCGACGCGCTGGCAGGTGATCCGTCGAGTGGTGTTGCCGCAGGCTTTGCCCGGCATCCTGACCGGCGCCATTCTGAGCATCAGCCGGGGGGCCGGTGAGACCGCGCCGATCCTGTTCACCGGCGCCGCCTATTTCCTGCCCAAGCTTCCGGTCACCAAGCTTTTCGGCGTGATCCCGATGGTCAACCCGCTCGACCAGTTCATGGAGCTGGCCTATCACATCTTCATCATGGCCACCCAATCGACCAACGTGACCCTGACCCGGCCCATCCAGTACGCCACCGCCTTGGTGCTCTTAACCATTACTTTCACCTTGAATTTAAGCGCGATCCTGCTCAGGATCCGCTTTCGAAGAAAATTGCGCCGAGGATAAATGAACCAAGCCGCCGCCATCGCCCCCGAACCGAACAAGGTCGAGGTGAAATCGCTCAATTATTTCTACGGAACCGAGCAGGCTCTGTTCGGCGTCGACATGGCGATCGCCGACAAGCAAATCACCGCGATCATCGGCCCTTCCGGTTGCGGCAAATCGACCTTGATCAAGGCCATCAACCGGATCGGCGAGATTGCCAACGACATCAAGATCGAGGGCGACGTCCTCCTCGACGGCGGCAGCGTCTATTCCAAGTCGGTCAACTTGGTGGAGCTGCGTCGCCGGGTCGGGATGGTCTTCCAGAAGCCCAACCCCTTCCCCAAAAGCATCGTCGAGAACGTCCTCTTCGGTCCCAAGCTCCATGGCGTCCGCGACCGGGGCCAGCTCGAGGAGATCGTCGAAACCAGTCTCAAGAAGGCCGCGCTTTGGAACGAGGTCAAGGACAAGCTCAGCAAGAGCGCGATGGAGCTTTCCGGCGGTCAACAGCAGCGGCTCTGCATCGCCCGGGCCCTAGCCGTCGATCCCGAGGTCCTTTTGATGGACGAGCCCTGCTCGGCGCTGGATCCGATCGGCACCTCCCGGATCGAGGAAACCCTTGAGGTCCTGAAGAGCCAGTATTGCATCGTGATCGTCACCCACAACATGCAGCAAGCCGCCCGAGTTTCCCAGTCGACGGCTTTCTTCATGAAGGGTAAAATCATTGAATACGATGAAACCCAGAAGATCTTCACCAAGCCCTCGGAAAAACTGACCGAGGATTACATCACCGGGAGGTTCGGATAAATTGGAGCACAGCAGCAGGCAATACGAAGCGGAACTAAGGGAACTCAAAGAGAAGCTGCTCATGATGGGCAGCCGTATCGAAGATCTGATCAAGGACTCGATGCATGCCCTGGTCGAACGGGACACCGACTTGGCCAAGAAGGTCATCGCCGGCGATCATCCGGTCAATCGCCTCGAATTGGAGATCGACGAGCTTTGCCTCAAGCTGCTGGCCCTTCGCCAACCCACCGCGGTCGACCTTCGCTTCATCACCTTGGGCCTCAAGATCGTCGCCGACCTCGAGCGGGTCGGCGATCTGGCGGTGAATATCGCCGAGCGGGCGATCGAGCTCAATGCGGAGCCGCCGCTCAAGCCCTACATCGATCTCCCCAAAATGGCCGGCTTGGTCCAGGGCATGCTGAAGAAAGCCTTGGATGCCTTTGTCAGCGAAGACGTCGACTTGGCCCAAGCGGTGCTCAAGGCCGACGATGAAATCGATGCGCTCAACCACAAGATCTTCGAGGAATTGGTCGACTACATGGGCCGGAACAAGGACAACATCAAGCGGGCCTGTCGCCTGATGTTCGTCAGCCGCTACCTGGAACGGATCGCCGACCACGCCACCAACGTGGCGGAAATGGTGATCTTCATGGTCCAAGGCCGCGATATCCGACATATGTACTCGGCCGGCCTCACCTAAACCGCCAGCCCCCACTTATCCACAGCCGCTCGCCAGCGAAAAATCGTTAATTTTCGAGATTTTAACTCGCTCACCCTTTTTTCGTGACATTTATGTGACGAACAGGTAAATTCCGTCCATTAAAGCGCTCATGGTTATATATATTTGAAATAATTAAGTTTATAGCCGTTTTGGGCTCGAATGTTACTTCCTTGTGACAAGGGGCGGGAACAGAGAAATGGTCCAAAGAGTTGACGATGCCCGCAGGGCTCAGGCTGAAAATCAGGCCCATCGCTACGAAAGAAACGCCGAAAATTGTTCGCCGCCCGCTCGCCCCAGCGCCGCCAGCGCCGATTCCGCCCGTCGCAACCAAGAGAACGCCGACAATGAAAGCCGCCGAGTTCAACAGGCCCTGATCCGCCGCATCGCTCAGTTTCCCCTGATGCAGGAGCGGCCGGCCAGCGCCCATTCGGTTGCTTCGCGAAACGAAACCCAGACCCTGCTTCAACTGCAACGGGCCCTAGGCACCCAACAGCAGCCGGCCGGGGTGCCCGCACGGGTCTTGGTTGCGGCAGGTTTCGTGTCGCGCCCCTCGGTCACCCGGATCTACACCGCCAAGAAGAGCGGAACCCGAGCCGAGGGCATGGCGGTGTCGAAGAAGACCGCCAAGGCGGCGCACAGCGAGAAGTCGGCTCCTGTCAAATCGAGCGAGTCGGCGGCGCCGGCGAGCCCGGGCCGCAGCCTGCCGCGGCTCAATATCCCGCGGCCGGCTCAAGCGGCGGTGCGAGGTGCCGGTATTTTGGTTTCCCCTCAAGGCGCTTCGGTCTTGCAGCCCGCCAAAGGCAAGCTCTTGACCAGCGGCGTGGCGATTTTTCTCAGCCGCCCCATCGCCAACGGCAGCCATGGCGGCGTTAAATCGTCGGCACCGGTGCTGGGCTTCGGTTTCGGGCTCTCGCCGCTTTTTTCCCAACGGGCCACGATGCTCAGCCCTCGGGCCCAGGCTTATATCCTCCAGCTGGCGATTCCGGCGAAATTGAGGATCTTTTTCCGGGGCCTGGCTCCGACCTCGCCTTGGGAAAAGGCCATGGGCAATATCGGCCGGGTTTTAATGGCGATGTTCCGCCGGGCTCGCCGCTCCAGCGGAGGGAGCTCCAATCGACCTCGGGTCGACCGGGAATTTCTCAACAAGATGTTCCGGCTGACGGCGCGCCTAAGGCGCCAAGCCAAGCTGAACAAGAAGCGGGTGCGCCGCGTTTCAAGCAATATCGCCCGGGCCGTCGGCAAGACTAAGACCAAGGATCTCAAAGACTTTTATTGACAACTTTAGGCTCCGGGTAACGATAATTTTTTGCTCGGGGCATTCCTTTCCTTCGCAAAAGAATCCCCCTACGACCGTCGATTTGGGCACCTTCAAGGTGGGGCGATGTCATGGGCGATAGGCCGATAATCCCGGTTTTCCTTCAGATGGCGTTTGGCGCTACCGCCGAAACGCCCGTCGGCTTTTCGCCTTCCCGCCAGCTCGCCGAGCTGCTTGACCAGCTTGAGCCAGAGATGGGCTTCCGGGCTCGGGCCGCCGGCGGCGCCAAGGTGGCCGACCTCGTCGAGGGCCTTCCGCCCGCGCTTTCCCAACAACTCCGCGGTCGTTTTGGCAACGCGATATTGGCGGAGTTGGTCTCGCTCGAAAAGGAGCGGGAGCCCGAGCTTTTTTTCGCCGGCTTGCTCCGCTTGGCCGGGCGCCTCGCCCAAGAGCCGACCACCGAATTGACGGCATTGGGAATCTATCACCGCATCGAAGTCGCCTCCGGCCTCCAGCCTTTGATCAGCCAGGCCCGCAAGCAGCGCAAAGCTCTCCAGGGCGAAGGCAGCTTTGGTCAAAATGCCGAGGTTTTCCTGCGCCACGCTGGGCGGGAGGTGGGCGATTACCGGAACCTGCTCGGCACCTTCGCCGGCGCCACCATGGCCTCGGGTTTTTATAAGTTCGCCAAATATTCCACCGGCCGATCGATGGCCCAGGGCTTGATGGCGCGGGGCATTGGACCGGGGACTTTCGAAGGCGCAATGATGCGGATGAAGGCCAAAGCCATCGGCTTGGCCGCCGGCTCCTTCGGCGCGGCCTTGAGCGACCGAGCGGTGCGCAGCGCATTCGGACAGCGGGTGGCTTGGGACGCCAGCTCCTTGGCCCGGGACACCGCCATGTACGGCGTCAATCTCAGCGCTTGGCGGCTGGCCAGCAATCTCTCCACCTCCTATAGCGTGCGGGCAATGATGGTCGAAAGTCAGCCCCGAAACGCCTTATGGAAGGAATTGGAAATCTTCACTTTTCGCCAATTGCTGGGCGCGACCAGCCTCGGCGTGGCCATGGTGGCGAATCAAAAAATTTTCGACGCCGGCCCCGAAAATCGCTTTCAGGCTTTGGCCCACTTGGCCAGCTTGTCGGCCGGCATGAACATCGGCGGCCTGGTCGGCGCCAAGGTCCTCCACCTGACCCATTAAAAAGAAAAACCCTCCTGGGCGGAGGGTCTTCCCAAAAAAACCGTCATCCTGAGCGAAGCGAAGGACCTGCGACTGCCTTGGTCGGTCTTAGATTCTTCGGCCCCTTCGGGTCCTCAGAATGACTCTCGTTTGCGGATAAGCTAGCGAACTAGGCTCTTCAGCATCTTGCCGGCCTTGAAGCGCGGCACGCTGGAAGCCTTGATGTTGATCGGGGCGCCGGTCTGGGGATTGCGGCCGGTGCGGGCGCGGCGCTTGGCCACCATGAAGGTGCCAAATCCGGTCAGTGTGATCTTGTCTTTGCGTTTCAGGCACTTCGCGACGTTGTTGGTCAGCGAGTTGATGGCCTTTTCGGCGCTGGCCTTGGAGATGCGGGCCTCTTTGGCCACCATATTGATCAGTTCGGCTTTCGTCATAGAACCTCCGTAGAGTGTGAGTAGGGATTGTTAATAACCAGCAGGCGTCATCTCTTCGAAACAACATTTACTGCCGACATGGAGTCTGTTCGTTATTAAGCAATCGGAAGTTCTGTACGAATCCGCTTTCCCTCGGTCGACCCGCTGAGCGAAGCTCCTCGCGGCTCAGCGGCGGATTCTATCTTAGGCCTCAACCGTCCGATGTCAACGTCAAATGCGCTTTCTCCGCAAAAAAATCATCGAAAAATCGGGCCGATCGGCGATGGGAGCCGCGATTGACATCGCGGCGATCAGCCGATAGAAGCTTTCCATGGTGCGATCCGCCGAAATCCTCCCGATCAATATCGAAGACGAAATGAAGGACGCTTATCTCGACTACTCGATGAGCGTCATCATCGGCCGGGCCCTGCCCGACGTCCGCGACGGCCTCAAGCCGGTCCATCGCCGCATCCTCTACGCGATGTTCCGGGAAGGCCTGCTCAGCAACAAGCGCTTCAGCAAGTGCGCCGGCGTGGTCGGCGAGGTTCTCAAGAAATACCATCCCCATGGCGACAGCGCGGTTTACGACTCGCTGGTCCGAATGACCCAGCCCTGGAACATGCGCTATCCCCTGATCGACGGCCAAGGCAATTTCGGCTCGATCGACGGCGACGGCGCCGCGGCCTACCGCTACACCGAGGCCCGCTTGATGGCGATCGCCGAGGAGCTGCTGGCCGACATCGACAAGGAGACGGTCGACTTCGGGCCCAACTTCGACAACTCGACCGAAGAGCCGCTGGTCCTGCCGACCCGGATTCCCAACCTTTTGATCAACGGCTCCGACGGCATCGCCGTCGGCATGGCGACCAAGATTCCGCCCCATAACCTCAAGGAGGTGATCGACGCGCTGCTGCTCATGATCGAGCGGCCCGAGGTCAAGACCGAGGAGCTCTACGGCCTGATCAGCGGTCCCGATTTTCCGACCGGCGCTTTCATCTACGGTCGCGACGGAATCCGCCAAGCCTACGACAGCGGCCGCGGCTTGATCCAAATGCGGGCCCGGGCGGCCATCGAGAAGGTCGCCAAGGGCGACAAGGAAGCGATCATCGTCTCGGAGCTTCCCTTCCAGGTCAACAAGGCCAAGCTGATCGAGCAGATCGCGGTCCTGGTCCGCGACGGCAAGATCGAAGGCATCGGCGACCTCCGCGACGAATCGGACCGCGAAGGCATGCGGATCGTGATCGAGCTGAAGCGCGGCACCGTCGCCGGCGTCATCCTCAATCAGCTCTACAAGCACACCCCGATGCAGAGCAGCTTCGGTGTCATCCTGCTCTCGATCGTCCAGGGCCAGCCCCGGATCCTGAGCCTCCGCGAGATGCTCCAGCTCTTCCTCGACCACCGCAAGGAAGTGGTGACCCGCCGGACGGTCTTCGAGCTGCGCAAGGCCGAGGAGCGGGCCCATATCCTCGAAGGCCTCAAGATCGCGGTCGAGAACATCGACGAGGTCGTGGCCCTGATCAAGAAGTCCAAGACCCCGCCCGAAGCCAAGCAAGCCTTGATGGAGCGCTTCGGCCTGAGCGAGATCCAGTCCCAGGCCATCCTCGATCTCCGCCTGCAAAGGCTGACCGGCCTGGAGCGCGACAAGATCATCCAGGAATTCCAAGACATCCAAGACCTGATCCGCCGGCTCAAGGAGATCCTGGCCAGCGAGAAGCTGGTCTACAAGATCGTCGCCGATGAGCTGAAGGAGATCCGCGAGAAATACGGCGACGCCCGCCGGACCGAGATCATCGCCACCGCCCAAGACATCAGCGTCGAGGACCTGATCCAGGAAGAGGACATGGTCGTCACGGTCAGCCACAACGGTTACATCAAGCGCAACCCGATCAGCCTTTACCGGGCCCAGCGCCGCGGCGGCCGGGGCAAGACCGGCATGGTCACCCGCGACGAGGACTTCGTCGAAGACCTCTTCGTCGCCTCGACCCACAGCTATGTCCTGGTCTTCAGCTCCAAGGGCAAGGTCTATTGGCTGAAGGTCCATGAAATTCCCCAGGCCGGCCGGGCCACCAAGGGCAAGGCCATCGTCAACCTGCTCAACCTGGCCCAGGACGAGAGCGTGGCGGCCATCCTGCCGGTCCGCGAGTTCAAGGAAGGCTGCGGCGTCGTCATGTGCACCCGCAACGGCACCGTCAAGAAGACCGACCTGATGGCCTTCAGCAATCCCCGGGCCGGCGGCATCATCGCCCTGGGCATCGACGAGGGCGATGAGTTGATCGAGGCCTCGCTCAGCGAGGGCAACAAGGACATCTTCATCGGCACCGCCGAGGGCATGACCATCCGCTTCGCCGGCGAAGAGGTCCGGGAGATGGGCCGCACCGCTTACGGCGTCCGCGGCATCAAGCTGGAAGAAGGCGACCACGTCGTCGGCATGTCGGTGGTCAACGAGGGCGCCGCCATCCTGACCGTCTCGGCCAACGGCTTGGGCAAGCGCACTACGACCGAGGAGTATCGGGTGCAGGGCCGGGGCGGCGTCGGCATCATCACGATGAAAGTCACCGAAAAAACCGGCCGGGTGGTGACGGTCAAGCAAGTCAACGACAGCGACGAGATCATGGTCATCACGACCAAGGGCAAGATCATCCGCACGCCGGTCAACACCATCTCGGTGATCGGACGCAACACCCAGGGCGTCCGGCTGATCAACCTCGAGCCCGGCGAAGAGGTCAGCGCGGTGGCCAAGCTCGCCGAAGCCGAGGGCGAGGACGAAGGGGATGTCCAGACTTAGGGTCTTCATCCTCCTCTTGGTGCTGGCGGCAATCGGCGCCGGATTCTACCTCGTCCCGCGCAAGCGGCCCTTCGAATCCTATACCGTCCGAGCTTCCGACGCCCTCCAAAACAAGGATTTCGAGCAATCGATCGAGCTCTACCTCAAAGCCTTGCGGCTCTATCCGGACCACGCCCGGGTGCCCGAGATCCTCCTCATCATCGGCGACATTTACAATTTCTCGCTGGCCAATTCGGAAAAGGCCGCCAAGGCCTACGACATGCTCACCACCCGTTTTTCCAAGACCGAGCAGGCCCGGCTGGCCTTCGAGCACGCCGCCGAGATGCACGAGAAGAACGAGGCTTTCGAGAAGGCGCTCCTGGCCTACCAGGGGCTCATCGACAACTTCCCCGATTCCGAGGATCTCGACGGCTTCCGCTTCAAGGTGGCGATGATGGCCGCCAAGCTGAAGAAGTTCGAGCCGGCCCGGCGCTCGCTGATGGCGATCATCGATCAAAACCCCGACACTCCGATCGCCGACCAGGTCCTCTTTCAGATCGGCAATCTCTTCTTCATGGAAGGAGCCGCGAAGCAGGCGGTCCAGGTCCTGGAGGTGGCGGCCGAGAAGTACCCTGACAGCCCGCTCCAGACCGAAATGCTGTTCACCGCCGCCAACGCCCATGAAGAGCAGGGCCAGATCGACAAAGCCCTGAAAATTTACCGTCAGATCCGCTACACTTACCCCAATCCCCGGGTCATCGAGAAGAAGCTCGACAAGCTGGCCGACCGCCAGAAGGAAGTGAAGGCCATGGAGGCGCGCAGCCGCCAAGGGATGCGAATGGCCGGGCCGCTGCCGCCGGGCGCCGAATCCAAGCCCAGCCCCAAGAGCGGGGTTCGAGGCCGGAAGAAGACCCAAGAGGTCGACAAGAGCCTGCTCGAATTGATGGAAGGAGAGCCTTGATGCGAAGCCTCAAATTAGCCCTGCTGTGCCTGTTCTTCGTTTCCTGCGGCGGCGGGAGCGGCGGCCAGGATTTGCTGGCGGTCAAGGTTTTCGGCAGCGACGGCGCCTTGCGCCGCGAATTCCAAGCCGAGCTGGCTGACGATCCGACCGAGCGGAGCCAAGGCCTGATGTGGCGCCAAGAGCTGGCCAAGGATAGGGGCATGCTCTTCATCTTTCCCCAAGACACCGAGGGCCCTTTCTGGATGAAGAACACCTTGATTCCGCTCGACATCATCTTCATCGGCGCCGACAAGAAGATCGTCTCGATCGTCGAGCGGGCGACGCCGCAAACGACCAGCCCGCGCGCGCCCGAGGGCCCTTATCGCTATGTGTTGGAGATCAACGGCGGGCGAAGCGCCGAGCTAGGCATTCAAGCCGGCGACGCCGTTGAATTTCAAGTTCCCTGAAATGGAATTTCTTATTGTCTTTTTATTTCCAGAAAATACAATTTTATAGGAATCGCCCAGGGGAAAGAGGGACTCTTGCTTTCGCAAAGCGCCAAAGAAGGGTTGGTAGGGGAAGTTCTGCGCACCTCCTTCGAAGTGCTGAGCTTGGACGAAATCGCCCACCGGGTCCTGCCGCCCTTGGAATCGGTCTTCAAGACGAACTCCTCGCTGTTGTTCCGCAACGACGAGACCGGCAAAATCGTTCCCTTAGGCGGGAAGATGTTTCCTCTCGTCGGCCCCTATCAAGCGGAAGGATATTACCGGCAAGACCTCTTGGATCAGTGCATGCAGCGTGAGAACCCGGTGGTCTTTTACAGTTCCAGGGCCCCGCTGTGGAAAGACTACCTGAAGGGGCCTGTATTCCATGAATTCACTCATCCCAACGGGGTCGACAATTACATCCAGTTAAGGTTGACCGACACCGGCCACAATGAGCCCGGAAATGTATCCCTGATGTTAGTTCGGCTGCAGAAGCAGCCCGATTTCACCAAGCAAGACGATCAATTGTTGCAGCGAGTCCTCCCGGCCTTGCAAACGGCGGTGCGTCGCAGCTTGCGGGTCGAAGATCGATTGACAGCCCAGCTGGTCTTGGAAGCGATGCTGGAGAAAAGTCGCTCCGCGACCCTTGCCCTAGACTTGCAAGGAAAGGTCTTATGGGCGTCCGACTCCGCTCGAGCCCTGTTGCCGAAGCTTCCCGGATTTTCCCAAGCTCTGCCCGAAATTCTGGTCCAAGGAGTCCGGCGGCTGGGGGCCCTGGCCCTCAAACGACCGCTTCGAGAGGTCCCGCCTTCAAGGGTGGTCTTGACCCGCGGCGCTAAACCGCCGGCCCGCGCCGAATTGCACCTGGCCCGCACCAAAGAGGGCGCACCCTTCGTCATGGTCGAGCTCGAAAGCGATGAAATTCCGCCGATCCTCGCGGAAAGGGCGGCTAATTTCCATCTTACCGCCGCCGAGACCGAGGTTCTTCATCTCATCTCCCTGGGACTGTCCGAGGACGCGATCGCCCGCCGGCTCTTTGTGTCCAAGGCCACGGTCCATACCCACGCGATTCGCGTATTCAGCAAACTCGGGGTCCATTCCCGAGTCCAGGC
>DATEDP010000150.1 GCA_035281585.1 bacterium | reverse complement strand
CTCCCCGCCTCCAGCTCGAGCAGTCGCTCGGCGCATTCCTTTCTCAAACCGGGATAGATCCCGCCCTGAACGATGGCGAAAAGCGAGCTGTCCTCACGGCGCCGGCCTTGGCGGCAACGTTGGGCCCAATCGACCGTGAGCTGGAGCGATTCGGCGACGACTTTTTCCTCCGAGGGATAGGGCAGACATTCGTCCAAGACCATCATGATGTCGCTGCCCAAGGCCTCTTGGATCTCGATGGCCAGCTCGGGGCTGAGCAGATGACTGCTGCCATCGAGATGCGACTGGAATTGGACGCCTTCGGGCTTGAGCTTGCACATCTTGGCCAGCGAGAAAACCTGATAACCGCCGCTGTCGGTCAGGATGGGGCCGGGCCAGTTCATGAAGCGGTGGAGGCCGCCGAGGCCCTCGATGGTGCGGTGACCCGGGCGCAGGTAGAGATGGTAGGTGTTGCCGAGGATGATCGAGGCGCCGAGCTCCTTCAGCTCCTCGGGCCGCATCGACTTGACTGTCGCCTGGGTCCCGACCGGCATGAAGACCGGCGTCTCGAAGCTGCCGTGGGCGGTGTCGTAGCGGCCGAGCCGGGCTCTGGTTTGCGCGTCTTTTTGCAAGAGTTGGAAGGGCATCGCGATGGGGCTTAGCGCGCCAAGCCTCTCGTAGCAAGGGGCTTTAGGGTCATCCTGAGCAAAGCGAAGGATGACCACTCATTTTCCGAACAGGAATCCTTCGATCCCGGACTTCTTGCGGGTGGTGGTTTGTTGTTGCTGAGTGCTGGTCTGCTTGCGGGTCGTCGTGGTGCCGGTGCTTCCGCTCGTCGTCTTACCGGTCGAGCCTTGTTGGGTGGTGGTGCCGCCGCCGAAGATTTGGCCCAGCGGGCTTTTGGAATCGCCGAGCGGCGTGTTCTTCAAAGCTTCGTTGATCATGCCCTGGGGCCGGATTCCGCCGGCCAGCATATTGGTGAGGCCGGCGGCGGTGGCCTTGGCGACCAAGCCTTGGATGTAGCCGTTGTCGACGCTGATGTTGGGATCGGCCAAGGGACCGCTGATCGAAAAGGGCACCGAGAGGCCGCCTTTGCCGCCGGTCATCGACTGGCGGAGGCGGGCATCGGTGATGAGCTGGGCGGTGACCCCGGGCGTCAGGTTGAAAGTGCCGCCGCCGTTGATCGATTGCTGATTGGCGATGGTGGCGTTGCCCGAGGCATTGAAATGGCCGTTGCCCAGGCTGAAGGGCGCCAGCGTGACGTTGTTGCCGTTGATCCGCACCGCCGCGTTCACCCGGTCGACTTGGGTGCCGATGACGTTGGCGCTGGAGGAGAGCATGCCGACGTTGACCATCTGGCCGACCGCGGTTCCGGCCGAGAGGATCTGGGCCACCTTCACTTTGTTTTGGAGGTTGACCACCGGGAGCGGGAAAGGTCCGGCCGAGATCTTGCCGCCGCCCGAGAATGAATTGGGATTGGAGACGTTGGGCGAGGAAAGTTGGAGGTCGCCGCTCAAGCTGGCCGGGCTCGGCTTGCCCGAAGCCGCCGCGATGCTGAGCGAACGCAGCCCGACGTTGAGCTTGGCCGGGACGACCGGGCCGGGAACGGCCTCGCCGCTGAGCTGGATGGTCCCGCCGTAAATGCCGAAGGAGGTGTTGCGGATCAAAACCGGCTTCTCCTTCTTGGAAAGCTCGGCGTGGAAATTGGAAAGCGATTTGCCGGCGACGTTCAAGGCCGGCGAATCCAAGGTCAGGTCGAGCTGCGGCTCGAAGGCGCTGCCGGTGACCGTCCCCTTCATCGCCACCTTGCCGCTGGCCGGAATCGGCTTGGCCAGCATGGCGCCGAATTGCTTGAGGTCGACCTCGGGCGCGGCGAAAGCCAGGTCGAGAGCGACCGCTTTGTTCTTCTCGCCGGGGAGCAGGACCGGACCGCTGAAATCCATCTTGGTGCCGCCCCAAAGCAGGGCCCCCTCTTCCAACCTCAGCCCCTGGATCGCCTCCTCGAAGCGCATCCGGGTCGAGATTTCCATCGGCTCCTTGCTGACCTGAGGCAGGCTGTAGGAAATCTTGATCTTGGCCGGCTCGCGCGAGCCGTCGAAGCGAATGCGATCGGCCGACACGTCGATATCCTTCAGCTCGACCTTGTCCTCGCTGCCTTCGCGAGTTGCCAGAAAGCGGGCGTCGCGAATCCGGAGCCGGTCGATGGCCAGCCGTTTCCACCACAATTGATCGACGGCCGAGACCCGCTCCCTGGACTCGCCGCTGATGAGCGGGGCGAAGATCCGCTCCATGTTGGTATTGCCGTCCTTGGTCCGGCGAAGAAAGATCTCCGGCTTCACCACGTTCAATTTGCCTTCGATCTTCTTGCGAACCAGGGGAATGAGGTTGAAGCGCAGCTCGGCGACCTCGATCTTGGCCGAGGGCTCCTGCTCGCCGGGAGCGTAGAGCTGGATGTCCTTGAGGTCGAGGCCGGCCGGGAACATCACCACTTTGGCCTCGCCGACTTTGAGCTCGCCGTCGATCTGGCTCTGCAAGGCCCGGATCAGCGGCCCTTTGACGTCGCGCAGCCGGTGCGAAACGTAAAAAGCCAGCGAAACGAAAGCGACGGCAAGGATGGCGCAGGAAATTCCGATCGTCAGCCAGATTTTACCTCGGAACATAGTGATCCTTTTTGTAGGGGCGACCCTTGCGGTCGCCCAATCGGCGGCGATCGCAATCGCCTTGCCCCGGGCACCCGCAAGGGGTGCCCCTACGATTAATGCAACCCTCGGCCCAGGGCAAGGCTCGCCGGGTCGATTCCCAAGTCGAACAGGATCCGGTCCCAAGCTTGGGACGCCGGAGTGGTCAAAACGTAACGGGCTTCGGCATCGACCGTGATCCAAGCCCCCTCTTTCATCTCATCCTCGAGCTGGCCCGGGCCCCAGCCGGCGTAACCCAGCAAAAAACGGAAATCGGCGCGCCCCTCCTGCAGCAGGAGGCGCAGGGTCTCGCTGCCGGCGCTCAGGAAAAGATCGGGAAGAATTTCATGGCGCTCGGCCACGCTGGCGTCGGCGTGGAGCAGCCAACCCCGCTCCAGCTCCACCGGCCCTCCCTGGTAGACCGGCTTGGCCGCCAAGTTGTCGCGACAGACCAACTCCTGGCTGCGGGCGAATTCACCCAGGGTCAGAGGGGTGGGCCGATTGATGGCGAGACCCATGGCGCCTTGGGCATCATGCTGGAAAATTAAGACCACGCTGTGAAAAAAATTGGGGTCGCCGAGCTGGGGAACGGCGACGAGCAGGATCGGCTTCGCGACGGTCATAGAGGAACCCCTAAAATAGATGAAGCTATTGGACAATACGAAAGAATCGGGGTTCCCGGTCACCCCAAATTAACGATTGCGTCCCGGGGCCCGCTTGCGTAAAAAGGGCCAGGGTTCGATTACGTTCCCAAACTTTGCCAAGGAGGCTGAAAGTGAAAAAAAGCGCTTCGATGATCGCCGCTTTCTTTGTGGCGGCCCTCGTTCTGGGTGCCTGTACCAAGAAGACCGAGGAGACCACGACTACCACCACCACGACCACCACCGACACCACCGCTCCGGCGGGGGATTCGATCGGCGTGCCGGAGTGCGATGATTACATCGCCAAGTACGAGAAGTGCGTCAACGACAAGGTCCCGGAAATGGCCCGCGCCCCGATGAAGGACGCTTTCGACAAGCTGCGCACCTCCTGGAAGAGCGCCGCCGCCACCCCCGAGGGCAAGTCGGCTCTCGCTTCCGGTTGCAAGCAAGCCCTGGATGCCGCCAAGGCTTCGATGGGCTCCTACGGCTGCGAGTTCTAATCCTTGGACCAAGGATGCTTTTAAAAGCCCTCCGGCGAATCGCCGGGGGGCTTTTTATTTCTGGACAAGTTTGGGCCTCCAGAAGATCCTTGGCCGATGTTGAAGGAATTCAAAGAATTCATCTCCAAGGGAAACGCCATCGACCTGGCGGTGGGCGTCGTCATCGGCGCGGCCTTCGGCAAGATCGTCACTTCGCTGGTCGACGACATCATCATGCCGCCGATCGGCTTGATCTTGGGGAAGGTCGACTTCACCAATCTCTATTTCATGCTCCAGCCGGGGAAAGTCCCGGGCCCCTACCCTTCGCTGGCCGACGCCAAGAAGGCCGGCGCGGTCACGGTCAATGTCGGGGTCTTCATCAACGTGCTGATCAGCTTCCTGATCATCTCGATCGCGGTGTTCTTGCTGGTCAAGGCGATCAATCAGCTGCGACGAAAACAGGAAGCGGCCGCGACCACCAAGGATTGCCCTTACTGCAAGTCGAAGATCGACCTGGCAGCCACCCGCTGCGCCTTCTGCACTTCGGAAATTAAGGCGGCTTGACGCTGTCATTCCGAGAAGCCTTTGCGACGAGGAATCCCTGCGGAGACCCTTGGCGCCAAGAAGCTCCACAGGGACCCCTCACTTCGTGCGGGATGATATCCTTTCCCAGCCCTTCCCGCGATGTCCAAAATTGAACTCCGCGGGATGGAGGATCTCGGCGAGGATCTCCAAGCTCTCGGCCAAGCGCGGTCCGGGCCGATTGAAGTATTGATTGCCGTCGACGAGATACACCCGCCCCTCGCGCACCGCGCGCAAATTCTTCCAAGCCGCATGCGTCTCCAACTCGGGCAGCGAGGCTCGGACTTTGGCCAAGTCATAGCCGCAAGGCATCAGCAAAATCCTTTCCGGATCCCGCTCGGCCAAGGCTTCCCAATGGAGCCAAGGCGAATGTTTTCCGGCTTCACCGAAGAGGTTGCGGCCGCCGGCCATCGCCACCAGCTCCGGCATCCAGTTGCCCGCGGCCATGAGCGGCTCGAACCACTCGAGGCAGGCGACGCTCGGCTTAGTCAAACCGGCCGCCCGCCGTTCGATTTCGGCCATCCGAACGGCCAGCCCATGCTCCAACTTTTGACCGCGATCGGCGACGCCCAGGGCCTCGGCGCAGCGACGGATGTCGCTGCAAACGTCGGCCAGCGAATCGGGCTTGAGCGAAACGATCCGGGCGCTTCCGCCGATCCAATCGCCGAGCGCCTTCTCGAGCTCGCTCTCGCTGACCGCGCAAACCTCGCATTGGGACTGGGTGACGATGAAATCGGGCTTGAGCGACTTGAGCCGCTCGGCTTCGACCCGGTAGATCGAAAGGCCGCGCTCGACCAGGCCTTTGACCTCGCGGTCGATCGCCAAGCTGCCGCCTTCCGGCGCAAAGGCCGGATGGGTCAGGACCGGCAGGGCCTGGACCCAGGGCGGAAAATCGCACTCATGGGAACGCCCGACCAGCTCTCGGCGGAAACCCAGCGCGGCGACGATCTCGGTGGCGCTGGGCAGGAGCGAGACGATTCGCATATCAATCCAATCCGGAGCCCTTGAGCCGCTCGACCACCTCGGCGTGGCGGCGGCCGTTGCTGGCCAAGGTCTTACGGCCATGGCCGAAAGGCGGAGTCATCGAATAATCCAGCGGCCGGCCGGCAAGGTCGGTGAAAACGCCGCCGGCCTCTTCCAAGATGAGCAGCGGCGCGGCGGTGTCCCAGTAGCTGACCGGATGATGGTTGACATAGAGATCGGCCTCGCCGCGCACCAGGAAACCAACCTTGATGCCGACGCTGTTGATCGGCGGGAGCAGCGGCGAGCCCAAGCTGGCTTCAATCTTTTGGAGCGGGGCCTCGGGGAAACCGGTCGAAACGATCAGCGGCATCTTAGCGAAGTCGCTTCTTCCCGAAACCTTGAGCTTCACCGTCTCGCCGCCCTGGCTCAATTCGGCGCCGGCGCCGCGCAGGGCCCGGTAGGTCCGGCCTTCCAGCGGGTCGACCACCACGCCCAAGAGCGGCCGGCCCCGGCGCAGCAGCCCCACCATCACGCAAAAACCGGCGATGCCCTTGGCGAAGGCCTTGGTGCCGTCGAGCGGGTCGATGAGCCAGATATGCTCGGATTTCGAATCGCCGTCCAAGCCGTTTTCCTCGGTGAGGACGGCATGGCCCGGGAAATTCTTGCGGAGGCCGGCGCGGAGCAAGCGGTCGCTGGCCAGGTCGGCCTCGGTGACCGGCGAGGCATCGGCTTTTTGGTTGGTCTGAAGGGTCTTTTGGAAGAAGGTCATGACCGTGGCGGCGGCCTCGACGGCCAAGCCTTCGGCGATTTGGAGCCAAGTCCTCTCTTCGCTCACCTAAACCTCATCTTTATGGACGACGTGGAGGCCGCATTCCTTGTCATCGCCTTCAATGGCGTTGAACCAGCGCCAGCGGCCGGCCCGGCGCGGCTCGTGGGGACCGATCGGGGTCGTGCAGAGGATGCAGCCGAGCGATTCATAGCGCCAGCCGTCCTTTTCCCAAAAAAGCAGCTTATGGACCGGGACTTGGTTTTCCTCGCAATAGCGGCGGAGCCGCTCCTCGGTCCAATCGACCAAGGGCGCGACCTTGAGGATCGGGTTCTTGCCCGGGCGCGAAAGAATTTCGAATCGCTGGGTGGCGGCCCGGGCCTTCGATTGGTCGGAACGAAGGCCGGTGAACCAGACATCGAGCGTGTCCAAGACCTTTTCATTGGGCTCGACCTTGCGGACTTGGCAGCAGTACTCCTGCTTCTGCTTGCTGTCGAAGAAGAGGTATTCGCCGTTCTCGCGGACCATCTCCGCCAGCTTTTGGGGATCGGGCTGAGCCCGTTCGATCTTGAGGGAGTATTTTTTCTCGAGGGCGTCGAACAGCTGGTAGGTTTCGGGAAAGAGCCGAAGGGTGTCGATGGTGGCCACCCGGGGCTTGACCCCGGCCTTGACCGCGAGGTCGATCATCGCGACGCCGGTGAGCTGGCCGCTGGTCACGATGGCCGCGCGGTCGCCGAAGCGGCGGAAAACCTGTCCCAGCAGGGCTTGGGGATCTTCCGCCAGCGCCTTCAGCTCCTCGATCAGGCCTTCATGGACCGCGTTTTTGTTCATCCGATTTGGATAATCCCACGCTCGGCCAGCAAATCCAAGACCCGGCGGGTGCTCTCCTCCAAGCTTTCCTTGCCGGTCTTCAACACCAGCTCCGGCTTGTCCGGCGCCTCGTAGGGGGCCGAGATGCCGGTAAACTCGGGAATCTCGCCGGCCCGGGCCTTCTTGTAGAGACCCTTGGGATCGCGTTGCTCGCAAACATCCAGGCCGGCGTCGCAGAACACCTCGAAAAATTGACCGGCCGGCGCGACCTTGCGCGCCAAATCCCGGTCGGCCTTGTAGGGCGAGATGAAGGCGGTCAGGGTCACGACGTTGGCCTCGCAGAACAGCTTGGCGACTTCGCCGATGCGCCGGATGTTTTCTTTCCGATCATCGGGCGAAAAGCCGAGGTTGGAGTTGAGGCCGTGGCGAATGTTGTCGCCGTCGAGGACGTAGGCGTTGACCCCGTTCTCGATCAGCGCCAGCTCGACCTCGCGGGCGACGGTCGACTTGCCGGAGGCCGAAAGGCCGGTGAACCAGACAACGGCGCCCTTCTGCCCGAGCTTGAGCTCGCGCTGCTCGGGGCTCAGCTTGCCGTGGTGCCAGACGATGTTTTGACTTTTGGGTTGGGTTTGACTCATGGGGGGCTTCTATTTTTTATGCGGCGGTCTGTCAAGGCGCGAGCAGTTCTGGCGCGTTGCTTGAGTGTTTTTGCCCGGTCGGGGAGGGCCGGGGACATCCTCCTCACTTTTTTCCCTGGCCCTCAAGCCGGGCCAGGGAAAGCTTGAACCATCGATGTCTATTGGATGCTTTAGGGTGATCGACGGTTCAAAAGCCGTTCGGAGGAGTCCCC